>CBFCZJ010000565.1:0-2050 GCA_965602445.1 uncultured Desulfobacterales bacterium
TTACAGGCGGGTGCGGTTGAACACGGCCTCGGGCAGGGACCGGATGACCAGCATGATCCATCGCCAAAACCCCGGCGCGTAGACCACCGGCCGCTTCTTTTTCCAGCCGCGGTAGATGGCTTCGGCCGCGGTGTCCGGCTCGACAACCAGCCGCTGCGGCAGGTCCAGGTTCTCGGTCATTTTTGTGCGGACAAAGCCGGGCAGCACGGTCGTGACCTGCACGCCGCGCCTGAAAAGCCGGTGGCGGAGTCCTGCCAGAAAGACGATGAGCCCCGCCTTGGCCGCGCCGTAGATGTAGTTGGACTGCCGCCCCCGAAGCCCGGCCACAGACCCGATCCCGATGATGAATCCGTGGTGCCGGGCCTCGAAATCCGCCGCAATCACGCCCAATATGCCCACCGCCGCGGTAAAGTTGCTCTCGATGATCCTGCGGGCCAGCGGGAACTCTTTTTGGGCGGCACCCTGGTCGCCGAACTCCCCGAAGGCCAGCACCACGCCGTCCGGCTTAGGATCGAGGGCCGCATAGAAGCCTTCGTGGGAATCAAAATCACAGGCATCGAAGAAGACGGCCTCGGCGCGCACGCCGGTGCGCACGGAAACGTCCCGGGCTCTTTTTTCCAGCCGCGGCATGTCCCGGGAGGCCAGCACCAGATCGGCCCGCTCCCGGCGGGCAAACAGGCGGGCCAGTGCATGGGCGATGTCCGAGTTTGCTCCCAACACCAACAGTCTCATGGTCATATCCTCATCCGCTTGGATTGAAGCGATCGAAATTTGCCGCCGAGGCCCATCTCTTGTCGAAGGGCGCGGAATTTCTCCCATCGGGGATAGCCGGCGCGAAAGACCGCCGCCTTCATCCGGACGTCCTTGGTCAGGTAAAGCCGGCCGCCGTGGTCGACGACCATCCGGTCCAGTTCGTCCAAAAAGGAGAACAACCGACGTCCGATCTTGAAGTCAAGGGCCAGGGTGTATCCTTCCATGGGAAACGAAAGCAGATTGTCGTTTTCCGGCCCGAAGAGCTTGAGCACCCCCAGAAACGAGCCCAGGCCGGCGTCGGCGATCCGCCCCAGGATCTGCTTGAGCCCGTCTGCGGAGGACGCCTTGGGAAACACGACCTGGTACTGGGTAAAGCCCCCCCGGCCGTATATCAGGTTCCATCGCCCGATCCGGTCCAGGGGGTAGAAAAACCGGTCCAGGGGGGTGAGCCGTCCTGCGGCCCGGTCCGGAAACGACCCGTAATAGCGCCGGTTGAACAACGCCACCGTATGGCGGTTGAGCAAAAAGCCGGGCAAAGCAAAGGGAATGGTGACGGGCGGCGGCGCTGGAGGGTCGAGTATTCCGGATTCGGCGTGTTCGCCCATCATCAGGACCGACCGGCCGATATCGGCTCCCTTTGCCAGACAGTCGATCCAGGCCACCGAATAGGAGACGTCCGCGCCGACGTCGAAGGCTTCGAAGACCTCGGAAAGGTTCCGGCACTTGACCACCGTCTCACGGATGTAGGCGCTTTTAACGCGCTGCAGGTACAAAACCACATCGAGAATCACGCCGGTCAGTCCCATGCCGCCGCAGGTGGCGTAAAACAGCCCGGCGTTTTGCTTCCGGCTGCACGAGCATGCGGACCCGTCTGCCAGCATCAGGGTAAAGGACTCCACGCAGCTGCTGAAGCAGCCGGTCTTGTGGTGGTTTTTGCCGTGCACGTCGCTGGCCACGGCCCCTCCGACGGAAATGAAGCGGGTGCCGGGAGTCACGGAAAGAAACCAGCCCCGGGGCAGGAAGGCGTCAATGATCTCGGCCAGGCTGACGCCGCTTTCGCAGTGAAGCCGTCCGGTTGCCGGCTCGAAACCGAGGAATTTGTCGTATCGCCGGCTGGAGACGACCCGCTCGGCCAGGGCGGAATCCCCGTAGCTGCGGCCCATGCCAAAGGGGATCACCGCACCGGGACCGTCCAGAGCCGCCTTGAGCTCCTTTTCGGTCTCGAAGCTTTCGCTCCGGGCTTCGACCACCGGATATCTGCCCCAGCCGGAAAGTTTCACGTTGCAGGTTCCAGGTT
>CBFCZJ010000566.1:0-2047 GCA_965602445.1 uncultured Desulfobacterales bacterium
TGTACAACGAGATGCTCAAATTCTGGGGCAGTCTTGGGGAATATATCGCCTGGCAAATTTCCGGAGAGGAGATGGAGCGCTTCCGGGAGCGGTTTCCGCCCATATCGGCCCTGCGCTCCCTGCTGCTGCTCGATGTCAGGCCTTCCTGGTGAAAAGGCAATCGAACCGCCCGCTCGCGTTGCTCGCTCAAGACGCGAAGGCCGCCAAGAAAACAAATTTACGGTCTCGGGTGCCTGGCTCCGCCAAAGGACGGCTCCGCCAGTCTACGATACCGTAAATGATTCGCCTCGAAGAACCAGATGTCCGATGTCCGAGGTCCGAAGTCAGAAGGGGCTTGGCTTTTTGCAGTTACTGACTTCCGACATCTGACCTCTGACATCAGGCAGTTTCCCGGCCTGCCGCAGGCATGCGCTCTTTGTTCGAATCGTGAGCCGAGGCGTTATCCGGCGACCCGATTCGAATAAAACCCCTTTGCGTACTTGGCGCCTCGCGGTTCAATTGTTTATCGTTCATTCCATATCGATGAGGCGGTCTTCGAACGCTGATTTCAGGATTCTGAAGTTATGGTCCCTGTAATACGGTCGCTTGCCGGGCTCGGTCAGCGAACTGAGTTTGGCCGTGTAGTCTGTTTTCAGGATCGTCCTTGCAAAAAGAAACAATTTGGCCTAAATTGTCCCTATGAATAGTGACAATTTAAAATATGTTCTGCGCCAGTTTGCCGAGCGCCGGCTGCCGAAGTGCCGCCCGCGGGAAATCGTTCTTCCCATGGGTAGCGGCAAGGTGGTCGGTCTGGCCGGTGTTCGGCGTTCGGGAAAGACCTTTCTTTTTTTCGACGCCATCCGGCGGCTGGCCGAGCAGGGCGTGGAGCGGCGCTGCATCGTCTACCTGAATTTTGAAGACGACCGGCTCCACCCGGTCCGGGCAGAAGAACTGGACCTGGTGCTTCGCAGCCTGCACGAGCTTTTCCCTGAGACGATCGGCCGCCGGGTCTTTTTGTTTCTCGACGAAGTGCAGAACGTGCCGGGATGGGAGC
Source organism: uncultured Desulfobacterales bacterium (assembly GCA_965602445.1). Lineage (GTDB taxonomy): Bacteria > Desulfobacterota > Desulfobacteria > Desulfobacterales > CAFBRK01 > JAIPEL01. Next base: position 1,034 of record CBFCZJ010000566.1, read on the forward strand.
GCTGGGTCCGGCGGATCCACGATACCGAAGACGCGGAAATCTTTGTCACCGGCTCTTCTTCGAAAATGCTGTCCCGGGATCCGGCCACGGCGCTTCGAGGCAGAAGCATCACTTTCGAGATTTTTCCCCTGAATTTTCGGGAGTTTCTTGCCTTTCGCGGAATCGAGCCTGCGCCTTACAGCACTGAAAGTGAAAGTCTTGTCCGAAGCGCCCTGGAGGAATATCTCGCATGGGGCGGCTTTCCCGAGATCGTTTTGGCCGAAGAGGCGCTGCGTCCGCTCATTTTGACCGAATATGCCTCGCTGATGCTTTACCGGGACGTGGTAGAGCGCTACGGGGTGCGCAACGAACCGTTGATGCGCGAAATGCTGCGCCACGCGTTTCGAAACACCGCAACCCTGCTCAACGTCAGCAAGCTTCACCGCGATTTTCGGTCAATGGGATTTTCCGTGTCTAAAAACACGTTGTTCGAATACCTGGGGTATCTGGAAGATTCCTTCCTCGTGTTTCCGGTTCCGAAATTGTCCGAGTCTCTGCGAAAGCAGGCGCACAACCCCAAAAAACTGCATGTCATCGATCCGGGCCTGGTCGCCGCTTTCAAGGCGAACCCCGGCCGTGATGCAGGCAGAAGGCTGGAGACAGCCGTGTTTCTGGAGGCACGCCGACGCCGGAAGGATCTTTTCTATTACGCAGATGGCGGAGAGATCGATTTGTGCGACGGCCAGGGGACGATGTTCCTCAACTCCTGCTGGAGCCTGGCCGATTCCGAGACCCGGCAAAGAGAGTCCAGGCAGATGGCCCTGGGAAAGCGGTTGTGGCCGGATGCCGAGGGCCGTCTCCTGTATCACGAATATACCCCGGGCGCCGTTGAAATCGAGGTCCCCGGTGCCTGTTTTGCCTGGCGGTATCTTGCGGATGCCGCAGGCGCTGACGCGCCAGCTGCTAAGCTATTAAGCTGCTGAGCTGATAAGCCAGGCGCTGCGCGCCGCTGGGATGCGAAAAAGCTGGGAGGCG
>CBFCZJ010000567.1:0-2041 GCA_965602445.1 uncultured Desulfobacterales bacterium
AGGGTTTCAGTCGGGCGGGCGGGCGCTTCGACAACGCTGACGGCGGGGCTTTCGACCTGGCCTTTCTCCACCCGGACTTGGACTTCGCCTCTTTTGGCAGTGCCCCCTTCCACCCGGCCTGCGGCTTGGGTCGGAACGGACGGGACCAGGGGCTTCTCCCACCGGGCAAGGGTTTCGAGGGTTTCCGGGCGGCATTCGAAGCCGGTCACCCCGGAATCGCCCATATACCGGATCGTGCCGCGAATTCCGTCTAAAAGCTCGGTGATGATAGGTTCAAGATTCAAGGTTCAACGTTCCAGATTGGCAGCGAAGCTGCATTCCAGATTCAAGGTTCAAAATTCAAGGTCTGCCGGCAGGAGTTTTATTGAAATTCTAAATTCTAATTTCTAAATTCTAAATCGTACTTAAGCCTCCCAGCCTCCCAGCATCCCAGCCCCCTATTGCACTATCCGGGGAATTTCACCAGCCCCGGCACCAGCTCCAGATGCGCATCATGGGAAAAAACGGTATAGCCGTGCTGAAAGGCTGCGGCGGCAATCCATATGTCGTTGGTCGGGATGGGCGTGCCCGCCGCTTGCAGGTTGTTCACTATCGAAGCATAAAAATCGGCGGTCCCCTCATCGACGGGATGAACGACGACCCTTGGAGAATCCATAAACAGGTCGAGTTCTTCCCTGTTGGCCGCTTCCCGGCTGCCGCCTTTGAAACCGGAATAAAGCTCGCCGATACTGATCGCCGAAAAACCGATCCGGTCGATTTTCCTCAACGCATCCACGACAAGGATATCACCCTTCATGGCCAGGGAGTAGATATTCGTGTCGATCAGCACCCTGTTCATTTCCACAGCTCCGGATCGATCTGCCGCTCACGGTTTATCTTGTCCTGAATTTCTTGGAATTCTTCATCGCTCCACCGGCCAAACAGGTCGTCCAAGTCGTCGTATTCCATCGAATATTTCTTTTTCTTCTTGAATCCGAGGCTTTCTTTGAGGATGTCAAGGGTGAGCTGGTTGATGCTTTTGCCCTGTTCCGCCGCCTTGGTTTTGAGCTTTTCGGCAACCTCTGGATCGACGCCTCGTATGGTGACCGCCTTCATAAACCCCTCCGGGAATCGATATCATCAAGCGATTTCAGTTTGACATCAATTTATGCCATCATTCAGATTGAGTCAAGAACCAGATGTCAGATGTCGGATGTCAGAGGTCAGAAAGACAAAAAGACGGCAAACCGTCAGGGCCGACATCGGATATCCGACATCAGTCTTTTGTGGTCCAATTTTCGACCGACAGGCCCCGGACTCTTGAAAACTCCCGGGTATTGTTGGTTACCAGTGTCAGGGTACGTGATTTAGCAAGCCCGGCGATGAGCACATCATAGGGGCCGATCGGTGTTCCTTTCCTTTCGAGCCGGGCACGAATGCGAGCCGCTTCGGAAGCAGCCGCTCGATCCATTTCGAGGATGCCGAGCGGCGAGAGAAACCGTTCCAGGGCATCCTGGGCTTGCTTTTTCTGACTGCTTTTTTCTGCGCCGTATTCGAGCTCGAACAAGGTGATCACGGAAATCGCCGTTTCGCCAGGCGGGTGTCGTCTGAACTGCTCGAGTACTTCGCGCGGCCGGTTTTTGATCAGGAAAATGCAAATATCGGTATCGAGCAGAAAACGGATCAAAATGACTCCCTTTCCTGCACCTCAGGCTGCCGCCGGCCATCTTCCATGAAATCATCGGGAAATTCTTCCAGCGCCTCGAACAGAGCATCCCACGTCGGTTCAAGCGGTTCTAAAACGATCTGCTTTCCCCGGCGGAAAATCTTAACCTTTTCTCCGGGCATCCTGAATTCTTTGGGAAGGCGAACAGCCTGAGAATTTCCCGTCCGAAAAAGTTTGGCTGTATTCATAGCGTCACTCCCCTGCCATTTGTATATACAAATAATAGATATATTCTTATCGGAAAGCAAGAGGGAAAATGGTAAAGTGGTCTTTTCCCGAGATCTTATGTGAAACTTCACTCGAAGTCGGGGTTTTTGTAGGGCACGACCTCCGTGT
>CBFCZJ010000568.1:0-2033 GCA_965602445.1 uncultured Desulfobacterales bacterium
GCCGCCGCCACCCCAGAAAATGCCGCCGCCGCTGCGGCCCCGTCGACTTACGGCATGGCCGAAAACCAGAGGGCCGCCGAGGCCTCCCAGGAAAAATCCCCCCACAATGCCGATTGGGATCAGAAGTGCGGTGCCCAGCAGCCCTAAATTAAAGAGCAGCCCGCCGACGATCGGGGCGAGTAAACCCCTGGCAGCCGCTCCGATGCCCCTTCGCACCCGCCCGAGCACATTGATGAAGAAGACAAAGGCGAGCAGCGATACAAAAATCGAATGAAATCCGCCGGCCGGGGTTTCCTTGCCCCGGGAAGTTTGCGGCGCTCCGTGTATACCCCGTACCGCTCCGATCATGGCGGCGACACCGTCGGTGATTCCCTGGTCGAAGTCGCCGGTCTTGAAGCGGGGGACGATGACATTGCGAATGATTCGGCCGGCCACCAGATCCGTGAGGCGTCCTTCCAGACCGTAGCCGACTTCGATGCGGATTTTGCGCTCCTTAAGCGCGACCAGCAAAACGGCGCCGTTGTCCAGCCCTTTTTGTCCGATTTTCCACGTCTCTGCCACCCGGATGGAAAACGCCTCTATGTTTTCGCCCTCCAGAGACGGCAGGGTCAGCACCACGATCTGGGTGGAGTCGGTCTGCTCGAGGTCTGCCAGGACGGCGTCCAGATACTCCTTCGTGGAAGCAGACAAAATGCCGGCAGTATCGTTTACCCGCCCCTTCAACTGCGGCACATCGAGTGCGTTCGCCCCCTCGACCGGGAGCAGAAACAAGGCAATCAGGAAAACAGCGGATAGGGTTCGCAGTTTGTGCATGGGTTTTGTCCGGGCCTAGAATTTTACCTGGGGCACTTCCTTGGCCCCTTCTTCGGCCTTGAAGTATTCTTTGCGCTCCAGGTGCAGCAGGAGACTGTTGGTCAGGCTGTTGGGAAACTTGCGGATTGCGTAGTTAAACGCCCCCACGGCCTCATTGTAGCGCTGCCGGGCGACATTGATCCGGTTTTCCGTTCCCTCGAGCTGATTTTGAAGATCAAGGAAATTCTGGTTGGCCTTGAGGTCCGGATAGCGTTCCACCACCACCATCAGCCGCGAAAGGGCCGAACTGAGCTCTCCCTGGGCCGCCTGCAGGCGCTGCATGGCGGCTGCATCCCCCAGGTCTTTGGCGGTGATGTTCAGCGATGTTGCCTTGGCCCTGGCATTGACGACGGCTTCCAGCGTTTCCCTTTCATGGGCGGCATAGCCTTTGACCGTCTCCACCAGGTTGGGAACCAGATCCGCCCGCCGCTGCAGGTTCGACTCCACGTTCCCCCAGGATTTGAAGACATTTTCCTCAAGCCGCTGCATCTCGTTGTAGCCGCAGCCGGAAAAAACCGCCAGTGCTGCCATCAACAGCATGCCTCGCATCAAGATTTTACCCATGAATCCCTCCGGATTGAAGCACTACAAATGAACATACGGATGATACGGATTTCGGCTACATGTTCACATCGAATTCGAACTTAAACTTATACCAGAAATTTATCCCTGATTCAAAAACAAGGCGGTTTCAACACCCGCGACGGCGTGCGCTTCAGGGCTGGACGCGGGTGTCCGCTGCTTCAGATACAGCGCAGGTTTGAGCCCCGCCGCCGGCCGCGACGGAATTCAGGATTTCAGTTTCTAAGATTCGCTGACAGGAGTTTTATATGTTTCCCTCGCTCTGACCGGCCAGTTTGGATCAAGAATGAAACTTATCAGCCCGTCATCCCGGCCGCAGCGAAGCCCCGCATCAAGTGCGGGATAAACTACGAGCCGCGGCTCGACAGGTTCGACAGGTTCGACAAGCTCACTGCCAGCAAGCTCACTGCAGGCAGGCTCACCGTCCTGCTTGTCCTGAGCGGAGTCGAAGGAGGATCCAGTAAAAAAGAATGGATTCCGGGTCAAGCCCGGAATGACGGACCCGGGAACATGAAGTTTCACATGAGTGAGCTCCGAAGCGGGACGTGCGGCTTTTACTGGGTCCGATGCCGGAAAAGCCACCCGGCCACGGGCAGCAT
>CBFCZJ010000569.1:0-1997 GCA_965602445.1 uncultured Desulfobacterales bacterium
GGGCGCATTTCAAAAAAGTAGGACTACTCAACGGTCACGAAAGCTAACGAAAGTGATAGATGATTCAATAGGTTCCAGCGACCGGCCTTGTAGTAGGATCGCAGCATGAGCATTGCCTCCGCTGTCTGCTCGAGCCAGTAGAGGCAAGCCCCCTTCATTCGAAGATTCACGACTCTTCGAATCCCGCTTTCCATGGCACCGCTTCCGATGGGAAGACGATGATCCGATATCTTTTTATAATGCATGCGGGCCTGATTGCGAATGAAGTAATTGCGTTCGGTTTTGATGTCCTTGGCGTTTCGACCACGGCAGATCTCCTTAATCGCGCCGATCACCTTGTCCGAATGTCCCTTTAGCAATAAACGCCGATGCCTGGTGATCCAGCGCTTTTTTTCTGACCGTGTCCAATTCTTCTTAAAGTCGGCAACTTTGGCCAAATGCTCAACGGCATGATAAAAGTCCACCAGTTCATAGACCTTGGAACGCGACAGCCCCAGGGACTTGATCAGCCCAGGCACCCGATTCCAAATCCATCGGGCGCCGTCGGCGACAAACAGGAGTTTATCGGCAGCGCGGATATTGAGTTGGCGCAAGTGATAACCGAGCAGGGCGAATACCGCGTCAGGGCCTTTGAGCGTCCCTTCGATGACTGGTGCAAAATGGCGATCCATCTTCCCGTGTTCGTCGACCGTGTAGATCATCAGCAGCTTGGGCTCCCGCCAATTCGTCGCATAGCGCCGCCGCCCCTTTTTCGTTCTGGGCCCCCGCTTGTCCTTGCGGATGCGGATTCGACCGCCATCGGTGGAAACGACCACTTGGCGCCGGCCCAGGGATTCGGTAAACGGGTACGCTTCAATGCGTTGGGCCAGCTTTGCCCGACGGGCGTACTGCTGGGCAATCCTTCGAATGGTATTGATGCCCAGCCTGACCCCTTTGTCGGCAAAAAGACGGCTGGTTTCTTCAAACGAACTGAGCATGGCCGAAAGCATGCTGATTTCCGATGACATGGACGGCGTACAACGATCGCATACCCCCAGCAACAACATGCGGGGATAAGAGAGGTTCTGGCCGTGAGCTATTTTTTTTTCTTCTTTTTCTTTTGGCGGCTGAAATACGGGGCGGCCACCTTTACCGGTTCGCCCCGGCTGGTCTGGATAGAGACCAGGCGACGGCCTCGATTCTTGAGCTTGCCGGGCATGGAGCGAACCAGATGGTCGGCTTTATCTTTTAAATCGTCCGAATCGACCGCCTGTTGTATTTTAAGTCCGGTCATCAGTGCCGCCAGCTTATCGGTGGCTTTGACGATCGCCTGTTCGGCGGCTTGCAGTTCCTCTGGCGTCGTGATGGATTGCTGCTGATGTCGGATCTGCTCGATATCAATTAAAGCCTGGTTGATTTGTTGTTGAATCTCCTCGGCCTGATTGACTTTGTCGACGGTCTCTTTCGCCATGATGCCATCCCCCTGTTTCGATGTTTATTCCAATCCAGGGTAATGGTATCTGAACCTATGTGGCTTGTCCAGAAGTTCTTGGCTCCTATCGACCTACTTTTTTGAAATGCGCCCTGATCACGCTGTACAGGATTTTTCCTTCACCGGATTCCACAAAGAATTGTCCGCTATCAGTCTGAAGAACCCTCAGATGGTCAGATTTTTCATTTCGTTTTTGAAGTTCGGTTGCGGTCATTTTGGTTTCCCTTCTTCTCTTTTAGTAAAATGTTAATCCAGTCCACGATTTCGATGGCGATCTTTACCAGCAGGTCGATTGTGCGTTGGGTCATTGCACTCCTTAATTGATTAAAAGGGCGGTTTGTCGTTTCTGTCTTCAAATCCACGGCCGTCGGTCTTGATGAACTCAATGCTGTTTACGATCATTTCGAAGCTGCTGCGGTTCTCGCCTTCATTGGTTTTCCACTTTGATTGCTGCAGATAACCGATAACAGCGATACGGGCGCCTGAATGGAGATAGGTAGACGCTATTTCGGCGTTTTTGTTGAAG
>CBFCZJ010000570.1:0-1997 GCA_965602445.1 uncultured Desulfobacterales bacterium
GTATAAATCTCCCGCCGGAGAATCTTGAATCTTGAATCTGGAATTTTGAATCCCGCCGGCCGGCGGGGACTGCCCATCTGTTCTCCCGATCGATCACCGCCCAATACATCCTCCCCCGAGGGGCAAATCCGTGCCAGACAGTATGGACCGCAGGCCCCGACAATGATCTTCTATAACTCATCCTAATAATTTTCTGGCTGTCATCCTGAGTTGACCCAGATCATCACTGAAATGAAAAACTTTTAGAGCGCTTGGCCCTGGCAAAAACGGATGTGATTGAAGCTCCGGCTGTATCTATAAAGACCGAAATCAGGACATTACTCTGCCAAGCGCTCCAACGGAGGAATTATGAATCCGCTGACCGTCGTTTCCAACCGCCTTCCGGTGACGGTAGGAGAAACCATCGAGAAATCTTCAGGCGGTATGGTCGCCGCCCTGGAAGGACTGGGGGAAAACGCGAATTTTCAATGGATCGGCTGGGCCGGAGGCGCCGTAAAAGACCCCGGCCGTAAAGAGGAAATCGCTTCCGAACTCCAAGAACGGTTCAATTATACCCCGATCTTTTTGAGCCGACAGGATGCCGATAACTATTACACCGGATTTTCCAACTCCAGCCTCTGGCCCCTGCTCCACTACATGCCGACCAAGGCTCGCTACGAAGAGCGATGGTTCGACGCCTACCAAAAGGTGAACCGGCTGTTTGCCGACACTGTACTGGAGAAGACCGGGGAAGAGGACATTGTCTGGATCCAGGACTACCACCTGATGCTGCTTCCGGCCATGCTTCGGGAGCAACGGCCGGAGATGACCATCGGCTTCTTTCTCCACACGCCGTTTCCCTCCTACGAGATCTTCCGCTGCCATCCGAACCGGGAAGAGCTCCTGGAAGGCCTGCTCGGGGCCGATCTGATCGGCTTTCACACCTTCGGATACCTGCGCCACTTCCGGAGCACAGTGCTTCGGCTTCTGGGCATCGAGTCGGAATTCAATGTGATCGATACCGGTATTCGCCGGACAGAGATCGGCGTCTACCCCATCGGCATCAACGCCGAAAAATTCCTTGAAGGAATGAAAACCGAAGCCTACCAGGAAGCGAAAGGTATCCTCCAGCGGGCCAACACGGGCAAAAAAATCGTTTTGAGCGTGGAGCGGCTCGACTATACCAAGGGAGTGCCGCGGCGGCTGGACGCCATCGAACGCTTTTTGAACGAAACCGGCCGAACCGACGTTTCGTTCATCTTCGTTTGCGTACCGTCGCGGGAGAGCGTCCCGGAATACCAGGAGCTTCGCCGCACCGTGGAGCTCAAAGTCAGCCGGATCAACGGCAAACATTCCGCCTTGGGAGAAATACCGGTTCATTTCATTCACCGCCCGGTGGCCTTCGAGGAACTCTGCGCCCTGTATTCCCTGGCCGACGTGGCTACAGTCACACCCCTCATGGACGGGATGAACCTGGTGGCGAAGGAATATCTGCTCTGCCAGCAGGAGGAGCCCGGGGCTTTAGTGCTGAGCGAATTTGCCGGAGCGGCCCAGGAGCTGCACAATGCCTATGTCGTCAATCCATACAATGTCCGGGAAATCGCCGGCGCACTCCAGGAGGCCCTGGACGCTCCGAAAGAAGAAAGGCGCCAGCGACTGGAACCGATGAAACAACGGGTCGCCAAGTATGACGCCCGCTTTTGGGCCGAGTCTTTTCTGAATTCCCTGGCCAACCTCCCGATGGAAGCCCCTGAAGAGGCCAAAACGCGGCCGCTTTCCGCCGAGAAGCTATACCCTTCGCTGGCCGGAAAAAAAGCCGCTCTTTTCCTCGACTATGACGGTACGCTGGCCGAGCTGAAAAAACGACCGGTCGATGCCGCACCGGTCGGCGAGGTGGAAGAGATCCTCTCCAGGCTCGACGCGGTGGTCATCCCCTCGCTGTGGCCCGAGACCGGGCCGATGGTGCTGATGGAGGCGCTGGCCGCCAAATCGGAGCTCAAGTACTGACCCCGCGGCCC
>CBFCZJ010000571.1:0-1996 GCA_965602445.1 uncultured Desulfobacterales bacterium
AGCGGATTTATCGGCAGACGCAGGCGTCTTCTTTCTCCGGCGGCTCGACCGCATCGTCGAAATCCATGAGAACGGTGATTTCCCCGCCGCTTTCCCTCCGGCTCCGGGTGTTGGGATAGCGCTTTTTGAACACGTGGATCATCGCCGTGTTTTCGGAAAGCACGGTCGCGGAAAAGCCGGAATAATCGTTTTCCATGGCGATCTGCTGGAGTACCTTCAGCAGGTAGGAGGCCACGCCCATCCCCTGGAAGTCTTCGCGCACGACAAACGCCACTTCTGCCCGTCCCGCCTCGGCCTGGGCGTACGATCCGATGGCCATGATCTCCTTGTGGCCGCCGCGCTGAACCAACCCGATGACGGACATGTTCTTGCGGTAGTCGACGCTGGCCCAGTGTCTCTGGACGACTTCGTGGGAAAAGCTCTTCATCTTGTGAAAGAAGCGGTAGTAGATCGACCTTTCCTGAAGGGAGTAGAAAAAGTTCCGATAGGCGAATTCGTCGGAGGGAAGCAGCGGTCTGAACTCCACCATCTGTCCGTTTTTCAGCCTCAGGGTGCTTTTGTACCCTTCCAGAAAAAGCAGATCGTCCTGAATCGGCGGAAGCTGATCGCCGAAAATGTAGTGGCCCGACTTGGCCACTTCGACAAGGTCTTTTCGGAACTTGGGATGCGCAATCTGGGCAAGCTCCATGACCCGCTGGGATATGGCTTTTCCCTTGAGCTCGGCAATGCCGTATTCAGTGATCACGAAATTCACGTCCCCCCGAGTCGTTGCAACTCCGGCCCCCTGGCTCAGGTGGGGAACAATGCGGGAGACCTTGCCGTTCTGGGCGGTGGAAGGCATGGCGATGATGGAAAATCCGCCCCTGGACATGGCGCTTCCCCGGATAAAATCGACCTGGTCTCCGATTCCGCTGTAAAACAGGCGTCCCATCGAATCGGTGCAGACCTGGCCGGTCAGGTCCACCTCCAGGGCCGAACTGATCGACACCAGGTGGTCGTTTCTCGCGATTTCCAGAGGGGCGTTGACGAATTCCGAGGACCGGAAATAAAACATCGGATTGTTGTCCACGTACTGATAGAGGCGCGCGGAGCCCATGCAAAGGGAGGCCACCGCCCTTCCGGGCAGGAGGGATTTTTTCCGGTTCGTGATCACCTTCTTTTCAAACAGGGGAATCAGTCCGTCGGTGATCAGCTGGGTGTGAATTCCCAGGTCTTTTTTTCCTTCCAGGTAGGGCAAAATGGCGTTGGGCAGGTTGCCGAAGCCGATCTGAAGGGTGGCCCCGTCATCGACCAGCTGGGAGACGTACATGCCGATGCGGCGGGCGACCTCCGGGTCCACCGCCGCCGGGATGTCCTCTACGAGGGGCTCTTCGTGCAGGACGAACACGTCGATGTCGTCCACGCGAATGAAGCTGTCTCCCCAGGTCCTGGGCATGTTCGGATTGACCTGCGCAATGACAAGCTCGGCGTTTTCCATGCCGGAACGGGTGATGTCCACCGACACGCCGAGGCTGCAAAAGCCGTAGCGGTCCGGCGGACTGACCTGGATCAAGGCGACGTCCAGACCGATCCGATGGCTGGCAAACAGCCGGGGAATCTGAGAAAGGTAGGCGGGGACGTAGTCGATCTTTCCTTCGAAGGCGGCGGCGCGCATTTTGCGGCTGATGAAAAACAGCTTGAGGGAAAACCGCCGGAGAAAAGCCTCTTCGTTGACATACCGGGAAAAGGTCGAAGAGAGCATCTGATAGACCATGATATCCTGGAGCGACGTATCTTTGATCATGGCTTCGATCAGGTGCTGGGGCTCCCCGCATCCTGTTCCGATGAATATCCGGCTGCCCCGTTTGATCCGCGAGATCGCCTCTTCAGCGGTGTTCAGTTTTTCCGGGCAGTGACGCCTCAAATCCATGAGCCTACCTCCACTTTTCAGCGTTGCGCTCCTTCTTGCCTGCGTTTCAACCAGGGAACCACGGGGAAGTCAACCTTTTTGACAACG
>CBFCZJ010000572.1:0-1991 GCA_965602445.1 uncultured Desulfobacterales bacterium
GGGCAGGCTTATCAAAAAAGCTTGCCCCGGACTTGATCCGGGGTCCGGCATGACGCTTCGGAGACTTTTTACGATTTTATCAAAATTCACCGATGGTAATTTTATCGTATCAAGAGGAATCTCATTTTCTACGCCCATGGATCTCCACAAACTTTCTGACAAAGCCGGCTTCGATTTTTGCCATGGCGGTTCGGACGGTCTTTTTTCTCTCGTCTTCCTGTTCGAATCTCTCCTCCACGGTCTTTTTCAACGAGCCCAGGTCCGGACCCTGAACGGCGTTGCTGACCGATACGCTGACCTGGTCTGCACATTTGACAAGCGTTCCCCGGTCGACTGCCGCAAAGGCCTCCTGCCCGTCGGCCGTCTCCCAGCTCAAAAGCCCGGGCACCAGAACGGCGGCAAAATCGATGTGGCGCGGCAGCAGGCAGAAATTGCCGTTTAACGCCTCTGCCGAAACCTTGGCCACCTCTTGTTCCAGCAAAATCCGGCTGGGAAGCAGGATTTTCAGGGTCATCATTTTGCCGCCTCCTCCACGCTGCCGATCATGTAAAGCGCGTTTTCGGAACGGTCGAGAAACTCGTCGTTGAGGATGCGTTCGCACCCGTCCAGCGCATCTTTGAGGCTCACCCGTTTTCCCTCCGTGCCGGTGAACTGTTCGGTCACGAAAAAGGGCTGGGTCAGAAACCGCTCCAGGCGCCTGGCACGCTGAACGGTCAGACGATCGTTTTGAGAAAGCTCCTCCATGCCGAGCATGGCGATAATATCCTTCAGGTCTTCGTATTGGGACAGGGTCCTGCGGATCTCCTGTCCGATTTGGTAGTGCCGCTGTCCCACGACATGGGGCACCAGCATCTTGGAGCCGGATTGAAGCGGATCGATGGCCGGATAAAGCCCTTCGCTGGCCTTTTTGCGCGACAAAACAATTGAGGCGGACAAGTGTCCGAACGTGTGAACCGCCGCCGGGTCGGTGAAATCGTCCGCCGGCACGTACACCGCCTGGACCGAGGTGATGGCCCCGGTGTCGGTGTTGCAGATCCGTTCTTCGAGCTGCGCCAGCTCGGTGCCGAGGGTAGGCTGATATCCGAGCCGCGACGGCAGCATGCCCAGCAGCCCGGAAACTTCCATGCCGGCCTGCACGAATCGAAATATGTTGTCGATCAGCAGAAACACATCCTGTTTTCGATCGTCTCGGAAGTACTCGGCCATCGTCAGGGCGGCGTGTCCAACCCGGAACCGGGCGCCGGGAGGCTCGTTCATCTGGCCGAAGACCATTACCGTATTTTCAAGCACGTTTGCCGCCTTCATTTCCCGGTAAAGTTCTTCGCCTTCCCGCACCCGCTCTCCGATGCCGCAAAACAGGCTCACCCCTTCGTGCTCCCCGACCATGTTGTTGATCATCTCCATGATCAGAACGGTCTTGCCCACTCCGGCGCCGCCGAACAGCCCGGCTTTCCCGCCCAGTTCAAGGGGGGAGAGCACGTCGATGGCCTTGATGCCGGTGGTGAAAATTTCGGACTTGGAGGACTGACGGTCCAGGGACGGCGGTGCCTGATGGATGGAGCGCCGCATTCCTTCCTTGAGTTCCCCTTTCCGGTCGATCGTTTCCCCGAAAACATTGAACACCCTTCCCAGCAGACGGTCCCCGACCGGGACCTCCTGGGGCCGGCCCGTGTCGACGGCCACGGACCCCTCGGCCAGGCCTTCGGTGGAGGTAAAGGCGATGCCGCGAACGGTTTCTTCGTCCATGTGGGAGATCACTTCGATGAAAATCTGCTGATCTTCTCCGGCCCGTACCATGGTGTGAACGGATGGAAGCCGGTCCGGAAAACGGATTTCCACGACACTGCTTCGGACCGACAGCACCGTGCCGGAATTGGGACGATTCGATTGGCGGTCCCTGCGCTTTGAATCGTTCATCTCAGGTGGGTTCCGTTGTTTTCCTGTAGGGCTGCGATCGCAAAACCGTCCAATCCGCCCGAAATTCACTTATT
>CBFCZJ010000573.1:0-1986 GCA_965602445.1 uncultured Desulfobacterales bacterium
CACCGATTTTCGCGGAGCTATAAGCGTCACAGCGATATAAGAATCGGCGGGGCGTATCATTTGAACTTCAGTTCGAGGTTGACACCGCCCAGCCAGGATATTTTCGTGGGCAGCCAGTGCCAAGGTGCGTTTCTCAAGATCGGATTGTGGGCTCTTCGCGGGAAAGTAACGACAAGCCGATCGGCGGCAAGGTCCACGTGCCCCTTGCCTTTGACAAAATGACGGTAGACTTTGGCTGCGTCGCAATCCTCGAAGCCCCTGAGCTTGCCCGCCAGCATACTGTACAAGGTGTCGGCAACCATGGTCATTATCACATCGAAGTGCACTTTGGTCAAAATTGGGGAAGACAATGCGTTGAGGTTGAAAAACTTGACGGCCTCGGAGATGACGTTTTCCACCCGCCAGCGGCGGGCATAATCGCCGACGATGCGTTCCACCGGAGAGTCCGTGTCGTTTGAGATCAAAAAAGCCGGTCTTGCATGGCCGTTACCGCGCATGACGACCTGACGCAGGCTGCCGCTGTAACCGGTCAGCTCCACCATGGACTCGTAAACCTGGGGATTTTGGTATTTGCGCTTGGCATGCGCAATGTGGATCCGCTTCCAGGGGCCAACCGAGTCCAGGCTCTCGATGAGGTTTTTGCCCCTGCGGCGCAAGGTGATGAACTTGATCCCCTGGGCGTTGAGCTCAGACAGGTTGGCATAGGTGGTGAACTTGGAGTCGAAGATCAACTTTGGCGCCACACCGCGCTGAGTAGCTTTCCAAAACGATAAAAACTCCAGGATCTGGTCGTCGGCTTCCCTGCGCTGGATATCGGCAGCCGTGTACAAAACCAGCTTGGAATCGGCATCCTGGCCCACGAGGGTCAAGGCCCCTTTCATCCGTTTGTTTCTGGCACCGGCCCAGTGTTCTTGGAGAACGGACTCGTCGCCAAAGTGGGGAATGGTGTGAAAATCCAGATTGACGATGCTCTTGTCGTAAAGCCCGATACGGTCGGCCTGCCGGACGAAGGCTTTTTGCAGGTTGTGCAAATGGATGGCGTCCAGTGAGTACGAATAGGTGGACATGGCCGTGCATTTGGGCAGCACGTTGAGTCCGGCAAACAGTCCCAGTCCGGCATCGAAGCTGTGATCGTTCATGTGGGCAAAGCGCTCGGTGCCCACCAGCTTCAAGGAAAGAAAGGAGAGAAAATACTGTAGCGCGGGGATCGTCTTGCTGCCCGGAAGCCCGGCGTCAGCCACCACTTTTGCCAGATTGAGTCTTTCGATGAACGGGGCAAACAAGAACACGCCGGCCGAGTCGCAGTCGACTTTTCGCGCAATGCCCGCCGCAAGGATCTGGGACACTTGCGGAACACGGGCGCCCTGGACCGTCAGGCCCACTTTAAGACGGCTGCGGCGCGGCAGCTTCGGGTAGTTTTCTTCGGCCAGTACCCGTTCGACAGTGCGCACCGATATTTCGATACCCTCTTGGGAGAGCAGTTGAGCGATCTCTCCGGCAGACAGTTGGTGTTCGCGCCAGGAACAGATTTTTTGACGGGTTGCCATGTCCACTGCCCGACGGTTGACTTTTCCTTCCGGCACGGGTTCGGAAAAGTCGATCTTGTCGTGGGTGAATTGATGCCGGAGAAGGTTGACGTAGGCCGGGGAATAGCCGAATCGGTCAGCCACGACCTTGGCCGGCAGGCGATCGAGAAAGGACGCTCTCAAGGCCTCGTAGCGACGCTGCCAGTCGTGCAAGGGATGCAGGAAAAACTTTTCATCGGCCATGCATCTCTTATAGTTTTTGACGCTTATAGTGTCAAATAAAATTTGTTAAAAATGTACAAGAGGTGGTATTAGCCAATCGTGCCACGACAAGATATTGTGTTTTTATGATGAAATAACAGTTGTTTTTATAAATATTGATCAAACGACAAGATAGGTCGGTTTAATTTTTAGCTTGGGAAACGGTCTATTTTCGACGTCATATTGTATAATAGAAGTG
>CBFCZJ010000574.1:0-1986 GCA_965602445.1 uncultured Desulfobacterales bacterium
CCCTTTTTCATTCCAGGGTGCAAACGACAGGCGAGCCAGGGGGTGTCTGTGCCATTTCGGGCATTCTCATGCCAAACCGTCGGTGAGTTTCTGAACCCGCTGCTTGATTTCCTCGGTGAGATCCCGCCATCCTTGGATGTCTTCGGAACCGGGGCAGGCGAGGTTCCAGGCTTCGGTGCGGGCGTCTCTAAAGTCGGGCAGGCCGTCGACCGCACCGAAGGTGACCACCGCCTCCGGCGTCCACCCCTCGGTGACCGGGGAAAGGGGTTCGGGCCGCAGAAATTCGATATCGATGCCCCTCTGACGCATGGCGCCGACGGCGGCCGGCAAGATCTTTTCCGCGGGCCGAATGCCCGCACAGCGAACGTCGCAATGCGCTCCGGCATGGATCTGGGCAAAGGCCGACGCCATCTGGCTGCGGGCGGCGCCCTGTTCCGTGACGAACAGAAGCCGGCGCCGGTCAAGGAAAGGGGACAGCAGATCCTGCACCGCATCGGCCACGTCTTCGTGCACCGTCGGGTGTTTGGCCATGTCCCCCGCCTTTTCAATGCCCCGGTAGGTCAGGCTGCCGTGATACCGGGCGCTGGCAGCGTCGAAGAAGTACTGCATGGTCAAGTGCAGCCCCTCGAAGAGCTGCTTTCCGTGGGTGGCGGCCACTGAAAGGGCGAAGCCTCGTCGGGTTTTCGCCTTCGGATCGGCGAGCTTGAGGCGGTAGCGCCGGGCCCAGAGGGTCTGGCTCCGGTCGATGAGGGCCTTGAGCTGGGCGGTGCAGTTGTAAAAAAAGATCGGCGATGCGGCGACGATGACGTCGGCCCGGCGAAGCAGCGTGTAGCCCCGGTGCTTCATGTAATCGTCGATAGGGCAAAACCCCTTTTTTTCGCAGACGACATACTCCTTGCATGGCAGGATGTTTTCGCGGTCGACTTCGACCGTTTCGGTCCGGGCGCCGAGCCGCTTGGCCTCTTGCATGACGGCCGACAGCAAAAAGGCGCTGTTTCCCTTTTTCCTCGGACTTCCCTGCAAACCGAGTACGAACATGGGCTACCTCTGGTGGCACTGGCTGCAGGTAATGGGGCCGGTATCGACCCCCTGCCGGCGGTATTCCCGGTGGCAGCCGGTGCACAGTCGGTTCATCACCTGCTTGGATTCGAGTTTGTCTTCGGCTTTCAGGGCTTCGATGCTTCCTCTTTGCTGCGGGAACGTGTCATGGCAGACCTGGCAGTCCTCTTGGAGCGACTCCTGGTGCCGGCGGTGGGGGAAGGGGACCTTTCCTGCGCTTCCGCCTTCCAGGACCATTTCCGCCGCTCCCATGTCCTGGCTTTGAGTCGATGTGTTCCCGATGGTCGCCGTGAAAGCTGCCGTCATGCAGAGGGTCAGGATGAAAGCCAGCCCCTTTTGCCACATGAGATCCTCCTTCCAAAAACACGCCGGTCGTATTTTCGCACGGAGCGCATTTTTTTTGGTAGGCTTCGTCGCTCATCAAGTCCTCGATGATGCGTTGTAGGCCGTCAGGCTGAATCTATCCTGAATCGAAGAAGGAAACAAG
This sequence comes from uncultured Desulfobacterales bacterium, assembly GCA_965602445.1. Lineage (GTDB taxonomy): Bacteria > Desulfobacterota > Desulfobacteria > Desulfobacterales > CAFBRK01 > JAIPEL01. The sequence goes on from CBFCZJ010000574.1 coordinate 1,547, forward strand.
GCCGGAAACAGGCCGATGATGCCAAAAAAGGCGGCGCCGACGATGGCCAGGGCCGATCGTCGATTTTTCCCCGGAACTCGAAGGAAGCGCCGCGGACGATGAGGGCGAAGAGAATCAGCATCAGCGCCGAATACAAAGAGGAGAACATCACCGCCAATCGGCCGGGCTTTGTGCCATGGGTCTTCTTTTTTTATAAGAAATAGTTTTTAACATAGCGATAGCGGCAGGCGAACGCCTGCCGCTATCGCTTTTAGCTGCCCGCTTCGAGGGTGCACTGGGTGAAGTCCACCTTCTTGTGGCATCCGGGGCAGGTGTGCTCCTTGTCGAATTCGTCGGAGAAGATCTCCAACTCCTGTTCGCATTCAGGGCACTTGCACTTGAACGCTTTCAGGGTTTTGAACTGCGCAAATCCCGGGCAGTGCTGGGGTGTGGTCATGGCA
>CBFCZJ010000575.1:0-1982 GCA_965602445.1 uncultured Desulfobacterales bacterium
AATACTGCCTGTTTCATATGAAAGCCGGAGCGAAGCGACACCACTATTTTAGGCACTTTAGGCATTATAGATCATTTTAGGCATTTATCAGGCTGCCTTCCTAAACAAAGACAGAAACAGGAGATTGGCATGGCAGAAGATTTCGAGCCCACCATCATCGCTTTTGTCTGCAACTGGTGCACTTATACCGCCGCGGATCTGGCCGGCACCTCCCGGCTGATCTATCCGAAGAACGTCCGGTTGATCCGGGTGATGTGCACCGGCATGGTCGATCCCCAGTACGTGATCAAGGCGCTGCTGGAGGGGGCCGACGGGGTTCTGGTCAGCGGATGCCATCCCGGGGACTGCCATTACATCAACGGAAACTTCAAGGCGCGGCGGAGAATCAAGCTGCTCAAGGAAATTCTGCCCCGGTTCGGCTTTGCCCCGGAGCGGCTTCGGCTGACCTGGATCGGTGCCAGCGACGGAATCCAGTTTGCCAAGACCATGGATACCTTGGTTGAGCAGATCAAGGAGCTGGGCCCGAATGAGGCCAAGCTCAAGATGGTGATATAGTCGATTGGTTGATTCGTTGATTGGTTGATTGGTGATCGGATCAAGGGTCTGGGCAATAGACCATCGAATGCCGATTCTCTATTTGTGTCATTCCTATTTGACCAATCGACCAATTGACCACTCGATCATTTGACCAATCAACCCAATGCAAGGGGGAGAGATGTCGAACACCGGAAAACTAAGCATCACGGACGGGGACCTGCTGGGCACGATCCAGGCGTTTTTCAGATCGATTTTGGCCCGGGAAGAAATCGGTGCCATCCTCGTGCCCGGGGTGCTGCCCATGAAAAACGTCGTCATGCCGACGCTGGTCAGCGATCCGGAGCGTCTTTCGGCGGCCGATCCGCTGGCGCCGTGCTTTCCCATGAATGCGGCAAAGATCGCCTCCCGGCTGACGCGGAAGCCGGCCGGCAGCCGGGTCGCCCTGGTGCTGCGCCCCTGCGAAATCCGCGCGTTTGTGGAACTAGTCAAGCTGAACCAGGCAAACACCGACGAAGTCCTGATCATCGGCATCGACTGCCTCGGCGCGTTTACCAACGCCGACTACCGGAAGATCGCCAAGGAAAGCGTGGCCGACTCGACCCGCCTGTTTGTCCAAAATGCCCAAAAAGGCATTTCTGACGCCTTTGGCGGCATCGAGCTGGCAAAGGCATGCCGGGCCTGCGAGCATCCGATCCCGGAGACGGCGGACCTGTCGATCGGGCTGGTTGGAATCGACACGGCAAGTGAAATCCTCATCGAGGCCCGAACCGAAAAAGGCCAGGAGTTCTTCGACAAGGTGGACATCGAAAAGGCGCCGACGCCGGCATCCCGGGAGGAAGCCGTCCGGTCCCTGCTGGCGGAAAGAACCGAATTCCGGGACCGCATGTTTGCCGAAACCGACGAGGCAACCGACGGAATCGAAAAACTGACCGCTTACCTGGGCGCCTGCGTCAACTGCTACAACTGCCGTGTGGCCTGTCCGGTGTGCTACTGCAGAGAATGTGTGTTCACGACGGACGTCTTCGACCACGAACCGTCGCGCTACCTGCGTTGGGCGGATCGCAAAGGCACGGTGAAAATGCCTACCGACACCGTCTTTTTCCATGTGACCCGGATCGCCCACATGAGCACCGCATGCGTCGGCTGCGGCCAGTGCAGCAACGCATGCCCCAATGACGTTCCGGTCATGGAGCTGTTCCGCACCCTGGCCATGCGAACCCAAAAAGCCTTCGAATATGAAGCCGGGAGAAACATCGAGGAAAAACCCCCGCTTTCCGAGTTCCGGGAGGACGAATTCAAGGAAGTGGTGGGAATCTAAGGGATTTAAGGTTCCAAATTCAAAATTCAAGATTCATGGCTTCGTAAAAAGACCGGGTTTCTTTTTTTGTCATTCCCGCGCAGGCGGGAATCCAGTATTTTCAATTTTTTATGAAGACCAAAGAAAG
>CBFCZJ010000576.1:0-1980 GCA_965602445.1 uncultured Desulfobacterales bacterium
GAGAACCGTTTTCCAACTCTCCGGATCCGGAGTTTTTCTTCCAGAGCCGGCAGCACCAGGGGTGTTTGCAGCGGCTGGAGCTGGCCCTGCGCCTCCGCCGCGGGCTGAACGTGATCATCGGAGACGTGGGCACCGGCAAGACCACCCTTTGCCGGCAGTTGATCCGAAAGTTCTCAGCCGATCCGGACCTGGAAACCCACCTGATCCTGGATCCGGATTTTTCCTCCCCCGCAGACTTTCTTCAAGCTGTCGCGGAAATGTTCGACCCGGGCAAAGCGTCCCCCGAAACAGACGATCCCTGGCCGCTCAAGGAAAAAATCAAGAACGCCCTGTTTCAAAAAGGGGTGGACCAGAAAAAAACCGTGGTGCTGATCATCGACGAGGGCCAGAAGATCCCCGGGCAATGCCTGGAGCTGCTCCGGGAGTTTCTCAACTACGAAACCAACGAACACAAACTGCTGCAGATCGCCCTATTCGCCCAGCCCGAATTCGAAAAGACCCTGGACAGCCGCCCCAATTTCGCCGACCGGATCAATCTCAAACACGTCCTGGGGCCCATGGACTTTCGCGACACCCGGGATATGATCCGCTACCGGCTATCCCTGTCGAGCGAGGCCGGACACCGGGAAAACCTGTTTACGCTGCCCGGCCTGTGGGCCGTCTACCGCGCCACAGGAGGCTATCCAAGAAAAATCATTCACCTCTGTCACCAGTGTCTACTGGCGGTCATCATTCAAAACCGGCGCCGTGCGGGCTGGGCCTTGGTCCGGTCCTGCGGCAGGCGTGCCGGAGCCGCCCCGGCCCGCCGTTTCTTTCGCCCGGTTCTTGCGGCGGGGTTTTTGTTGGCATTGGCAGCGGCGGTGGTGCTGCTGGCGCCGATTCCAGGGCTTCAACTGGCCGGACAATGGAAGTCAGACTCGATCCCGACCGATGGAGTAGAGCAAAAAAGCATCCCTTCCGGAGGGTCGAAAACCGATGGGCAGCGGTCTGAAGATCGCCAACCCAATCCATCGTCTTCCCCGGCAACCCAAGCGGCCCAGGCGGCCGACTCGCAAAATTCGGCCGTTGCAGATTCCGATCCGGCTCCAGGAAGGCTCAAAAACGCCGCGCCCACTGAAGCATCGGCTTTCAGCAGCAGTGCAAAAACTGCAAAAGCGGCAAAAGCGGCCCAAAGACCCACCGTTGATCGCGAGCCGACACCCCCGGAATTTTTGGGCACGGTCGTCCTCCAGAACCGGGAAACCCTCTGGCGGCTCGTGGAAAAGGTGTACGGGGTCTTTGAAGAAGACTACCTGCAATCGATCCGGAACGCCAACCCCCAGATTCGAAACCCAAAAAGGGTCGAGGTCGGTGTGGGCATCCGGGTGCCGGCGATCCCCGCAGAGATCGAACCGCCCCGGTCCCGGAGCTGGTGGATCCGGCTGGAACAAAAGACCGGCCTGAACGAGGCCATCGACGTGCTGCGCCGCCACTCCGAAGAAATGCCCCCGATTCGCGTGATCCCGCACTGGCATCCGTCGGAAGGGCTGGCATTTTCAGTGCTCCTTGAGGAGAGATTCACCGACAGAACCGCCGCCGGACTCGAAGTCGAACGTCTGAAAACAGCCTCCGGCGTCGAGGCGGAGCTTGTCTCCGACTGGAAGCCGGACACCGTATTCTATGCGGATCCGTATAGAGGTTAGGCGCTTTGCGCCGCTGGAATGCTGGGAGGCTGGAATGCCTGGAGGCTGGGAAGCTGGAAAGCTTCACTACAAAAAGCAAAGTGAAACTTTCCCCGAAGCCTCTGTCGATGTAGTGAACGGCTTGTCATGAGCAAAGTCGAATGGCCTTCGCCTGTCTCGGCGAAGTTGCGGAGCAACGAAGACGGATGCCGTTCATGAAGGCACGACACGGAGGTCGTGCCCTACAAAAACCCCGGCTTCGATCGAAGTTTCACATAAGCCCCGCCGCTGACCGCGGCGTGATTCAAAATTCCAGATT
>CBFCZJ010000577.1:0-1974 GCA_965602445.1 uncultured Desulfobacterales bacterium
GGCGCTTTGCGCCCGCTGCTTTTTGGATGCTGGATCCTGGCCTCTGGCGTTCTATGCGGGGGGATCTGGGCAGGAGATGTGGCAGTTCAAATTCTAATTTCTCATTTCTAAATTCTAAATCAGTCCACGCCGTTTCTTTTCTGTGCCGCCCGGCTTCCCGTCTCACGAACGCTTGTCGATTTCCACCTTCAAAAACAGGTCTCCCCTTCGGCCGTCGGCAAGGCTCTTTCCCAGCCCTTCCAGGCGAAGCTGGGCTCCCGGATTGATGCCGGGCGGAATTCGAAGCTGATACAACCGCTTGTGAAAACCCCATGGAATATTGACGGTTTTTCGCGCACCGGCGGCCGCCTCGTAGGGTGAGATGCGGATGGTCCCGTACAGGTTGGGGTCGTCGCCCGGGCCGGAGGGATGAATCACCTGAAGCCGATGGGTCTTTTTTCTTTCGGTCATCGGCCGGATCTTGTGGGTGATGCCGGTGGTCGGCATCCGCTCGAAAACTTTCAGAAAAATCATCCCGAACACAAACCCGCCGATATGGGCCCACCAGGCCACCCCCCCTGCGGCGCCGCCACTACCGGCAGCGTTCAGAAATTGGAACAGAAACCAGATCCCCAAAAAGACAAAAGCCGGAATTTCGACAAAATAAGGGATAAACAGAATCGGAATCAAGGTCAGGATCCGGGCTTTGGGGTGCAGCAGAAAATAGGCGCCCATGACACCGGCAATCGCGCCGCTGGCACCGATTGTCGGCACGTTGGACTGAAAGTTGAGCAGCAAATGCGAAACCCCGGAGGCCAGTCCGCATAAAAGATAGAATGCCAGATACCGGACAGGTCCTAAACGGTCTTCCACGTTATCCCCGAAGATATACAGGAACCACATGTTGCCGAGCAGGTGAAGAAATCCGCCGTGAAGAAACATAAAGGATAAAAAGGAAAAAATCTGCTGCCATGCGGAAAAGTATTCGGCAATCTGCGGCACGGAGTAACGGGCGGGCACGAGACCGTACAGGTAGACGAATATCCGGCCGTCTGCCCCCTGGGAAAGCTGAATCAGAAAGACGACCGCATTGGCGGCGATCAACAGGTTGTTGACCACCGGCCGGTTTCGCGTCGGGTGGGTATCTCGGATGGGGATCATCAGACCACAGTTCCCGCAGTGATCTCCATGCTCAGGTCGACGCTGACCGCCGAGTGGGTCAACGCGCCCACCGAAATCAGGTCGACGCCGGTGTCTGCAAGGCGGGAGAGCGCCTCCATCCGGACCCCGCCGGAGATCTCCACGGTCGCCCGGCCCGCAATGCGGGCGACGGCTTCCTGGATCTGCTCAAGGGACATATTGTCGAGCATGATCACGTCGACTCCGGCGGCCAGGGCCTCTTCTGCCTCCTGGATCGATTCGACCTCCACCTCGATGCGCACCAGGTGGTGGGCCCGCTGCCGGGCCTTTTCAACCGCCGCTGCGATGCCGCCGCAGACGGCGATGTGGTTGTCCTTGATCAGGATGCCGTCGAACAGCCCCATTCGGTGGTTTTGGGCGCCGCCCACCCGAACGGCGTATTTTTCCAGCACCCGCCAGCCCGGTGTGGTTTTCCGGGTGTCGACCAGCCGCGCCCGTTTTCCTTCCATCAGCCGGACATACCCACGGACATGGGTGGCGATTCCCGACAGGCGTTGGAGAAAATTCAAGGCGGTCCGTTCGGCGGTCAGCATGCCGGCCAGGGGCCCCTCCACCGCCATGACCCGGTCGCCTGCGATGAGCTCCTTTCCTTCCGTACAGGAAAACCGAACGGAAAGAGTCGGATCGACCCGCTCAAACACCCGCCGAGCGACCTGCAGGCCGGCAACAACCAGGTCCTGCCGTGCCAAAACGACGCCGATTCCGATGAGATCCGAATCGATCAGGGCGTCGGTGGTGATATCTCCCGGCCCGATGTCTTCTTCCAGGGCGATGTCGATAAGGTGATCGAGGGTT
>CBFCZJ010000578.1:0-1967 GCA_965602445.1 uncultured Desulfobacterales bacterium
AACCGATGAATTCTATCTATTTTCTTTGCTTAAACGCCCTGCAGTTCGTTCCCTATGCCTTTGGGCTGTTGAAAAATTACGCGGAACTGGACCCCGAAATCCGGAAAAGCTACCAATGGCACGAACCGGTGCACCGCATGGAGCCCGAGGGTCGCATCGTCGAAAAAATAAAGGCGCCGGCTGTTTTGTGCGCCTCCTGCTATGTCTGGAACCACCAGCGCCAGACCCGGATCGCAGAACGCGTCAAAGCGCGCCATCCAGGCTGCCGGGTAATTTTCGGCGGTCCCCACGTGCCGGACGACGCCGAGTCTTTTCTGCGGAAGAACCCCTTCATCGACTTTCTGGTCCACGGGGAGGGGGAAATCGCCCTGAGGGACCTGTTGAAATCCTTTCTGGAACAAGACGTCGATGTTTCCCATATCCAGGGCATCAGCTATCTGAAGAAGGGGCGCTTTTTCAGCACCCAGCCCGGAAAGCAGCTCCCCAAGGAGCTGCCCCTGCCCAGCCCCTACCTCGACGGGTCGTTCGACGCCTTTTTCGCCGACCCCAGGGGCGGCAAGATCGCCCTGTGGGAGACCAACCGGGGGTGTCCCTATTCCTGCGCGTTTTGCGACTGGGGCGTGCGGTCCACGAACAAGATCCGGACCCACGGCATGGACAAGCTCCGGCTTGAAATTAAGGCCATGGCCGAGGCCGGGGTGGAAGACATTTATGTGACCGACTGCAATTTCGGCATCTTCCCAAGGGATGTCGAAATCACCCGGATGCTGGTGGACAGCAACCAGCGGACCGGATATCCGAAGCGGGTCCGAATCCAGTTTGCCAAGAACTCCAACGACGCGGTCTTTGAAATCAGCCGACTGCTTCATGAAAAAGAAATGCTGTGGGGCACCACCCTTTCCATGCAAAGCGTGAACATGGACGTGCTCCAGGCCGTCAACCGCGGCCAGATAGGCATCGAAAACTACCGGAAGCTGGAAAAACGATACCGGGCGGCCGGAATCCCCACCTACACCGAGCTGATTTTAGGCCTCCCCCTGGAGACCCGGCAAAGCTTCATCGACGGCATCTGCACGCTGTTTGAAATCGGGCTGCACGAAGACGTCCGGGTGTTCGAGCTGGCCCTGCTGCCCAACGCGCCCCTGAGCCGCCCCGAGGCGCGAAAAAGATACGGGTTTGAAACCGGATTTCGTCCGCTGCGGCTGGCCGAGGGACACAGCGCGCAGGAATTTGTCGAGCTGGTGTTTGCCACCGCATCCCTTCCCCCGGCGGACTGGGCGGCCTGCCTTTTGTTTGCAGAAGCGGTGCAGGCCCTTCACAACGGCGCCTACACCCGTTTTCTATCCATCTATCTACATGAACGGGGCCTTCTATCCTACCGGGAGTTTTATACCGGCCTGCTCGATGTTCTGATGAAGGATCGCGGCAAGGTCGGCGCCCCCCTTCGGAGAATCCAACAACTGATCGCCGATTTTGCCGCCGACCGGCAGATGCCCCAGATCAACCGCGTGCTGACCCAGCCGGACATGGTGGAATTTTTGAATCGATACAACCCCCGCCGGAAGGGATGGGCGCTGTGGACCTACCTCTGGCTGGTCCTTTCGGAAATCAAGGACGATTTTTACGCCGCGCTACAGGATTTTGTCACGGGCCGCGGCATTCCCTTGGACGATGAGCTGGCCGACCTACTTGCCTACCAGCGGGACATCATGCTGGACATCGGCTACGACCCTGCTGTTGGAAAATCCGTCGAATACCGCCATGACTGGTTCGGCTATTTCTTCGAACGAAAGCCGCTTGCGGCGGGACCGATCCGCCTGAGGTATACAGACCAGCAGATGGGCGTTTCCTTTCGATATCCGCTGGCGGCAAACGATCCCCGCCGTTTTGTCAACGCCGCAATCGGGCTTTCCTATCCCTATTCGAAATTCCGGCACTTCTTCCACCAGCCGGATCGAACCGAACGG
>CBFCZJ010000579.1:0-1964 GCA_965602445.1 uncultured Desulfobacterales bacterium
CAGCACCGGGCTTCCCTTTGCCATCGTAATGTTTCTGATGTGCTTTGCCGTGGTCAAGGGGCTGATCGACCATTACAAAAAGCACGGCTACAAGTGATGAAATCGCTGTAATCCAATCGCTGGCGCGATTGGATTACTGGGTTTCGCGCGCCGCGAAACAGTAAAAATACGAATGTTGCGTATCCCAATAAAATATCTTGTCGGCGATTGAACTGCTGCGGCAGTCAATGCAGCCGGACATGCCATAGGAGGCAGTCATGACAAAAAAGAGGTTGATTCTCCGTGCGGCAGCAATGGGTTGCATTTTCTTTGCGGCGGCCGCGATCGTTTTTCCGCCTTTGGCCGAGGCCCGGAAAACGGTTCGCTTGGCGTATGTGGAGTGGTCCGAGACGGTGGCCGCCACCAACATGGTCAAAACCGTGATCCAGGAAAAATTCCAAATGGAGTGTGAAATCGTTTCCATGACAGCGGACCGCATGTGGGCCGCCGTGGCTGCCGGCACGGTGGACGGCATGGTAGCGGCCTGGCTTCCCACCACCCACGGGCATTACTACGAGCAGTACAAGGATCAGATCGTGGACCTGGGCCCGAACCTGGTCGGCACCCAGATCGGGCTGGTCGTGCCCGACGTTTCCGTCGGCCGGCAGACGGCCGCCTCGGGCCAGAGAAACGAGCCATACATCAAGGCTGGGACCATCGCGGATCTGAAACAATACCCGGACAAATTCCACCGAAGAATCATCGGCATCGACGCCGAAGCCGGGATCATGAAAAAGACCCGGGAGGCCATGCGCGAATACGGTCTGTACAACTACGAGTTGATTAAGGGCAGCGAAGTTTCCATGACGGCCGAGCTGTCCAACGCGATCCGAAAGCAGAAGTGGATCGTGGTGACCGGCTGGCAGCCCCACTGGATGTTCGGCCGCTGGAAGCTGCGGTTCCTCGATGATCCCAAGAACATCTTCGGCGACAAGGAAGCCATCCACACCATCGTACGCACAGGATTGGAAAACGACATGCCAGACGTCTACCGGTTCCTGGACAATTTCCGTTGGGAGCCGGCGGAGATCGAGCAGCTGATGATCTGGCTCAAGGAAGACGACGGCCTGTATCCCGGGGAAAAGGCCCTGCGCTACATGCGCTATCACCCCGAAAAGATCGAATCATGGCTGAAGTAACATGGCCGGCGCCCGGATGAACCTTTCCGTTTTCGATCCGGTGCCCGGCAGTCCGGCGCAGCATTTTCGCCATCACCGCCGGCCTGATGCTGCTGACCTTGTGCCGGCGGCAAGCATCCGGAGTTTTTTCCGGGATTTTTTGACGCCACCTTATTTACGCACCTGCCGGCGCCGGCCGCAAGTCCGAAATGAAGGAGTGCGGTGGCTTTCATGAATACGCCCGCTATCGCCAGAAAAAAACTGACCCGCCGCAGCTTCTTCAAACACGGGCTGCGCCTGTCCGCGCTGGCCTTCATGGGCTTTGGCTTTACCGGCAGAAACAACCTCGCCACCGAGCGCATCACCCTGTCGTTTCCGAACCCTCGTCTTTCCCTTGCGCATCGGCGCCCCGCCGGAGATCACCCGCCTCACCCCGGTGCGGAGGCGCGATCGCCAATAGGCCTATGCGCGATCGCGCCGCTGGCAGGCTGGGAAGCCAGGAAGCTGGGAAGCAACAACCAAAAGTCGTTTTGAGTGGTGAGGGGAATTTTGTGATCACGACCCCTGATGGGCGATTTCCGAGCCGGCGTCGTTTTTGATTGGAAAGCTTCCTGGCATCCGCGCTTCCCTGCTTCCCGGCCATTGAACCTGGAACCCTGGAACCCTGAACCCAGAACCCAGAACAGAAGGTGGTGCTTGTCTTCCGGGCGCCCGACGAGTAGACTGGCTTTTCTGAATAGGGCCGTGAGGATCGCACCGAATATCGCCGAGGGGGGGGCAATGGAAACCATCGATGTCCACGAGGCC
>CBFCZJ010000580.1:0-1949 GCA_965602445.1 uncultured Desulfobacterales bacterium
ATGACTGCGAAATGGTTCGATTCAGTGATTTAAAAAATTTTTCCGCAAACAGCCAGGGCAGGGGAAAAGGGACGGTCCCGGCCGGTGCCGCCAAAAGGCCTGTCTCTTCTGGAGTTTCCGAGGCTTCGCTCCCTGTCGAATCATCGTCAGGGCAGGCAGATATATATAAGGACGCCGCTTTTTATCTGACCAGGGTCTGTAGGGCCGTCAAGGAGGGGAAAAAGTTCGCCCTGGATCCCGCTTTTCAGATCGTGGAGCAGATGGTCGGATCCGCACCTTCTGAGGATCACTTGTTTATCCAGGCGATTCACATGGACGAAACCCAAAATTTCCTGGTGAACAAGTGCGTCAATGTGTCCGTTTATTCGGTTCGCGCTGCCAAACTGTTGGAATATTCCAAGCAAAGACAAATGGAAATCGGGATAGCAGCGCTTCTGCACGCAGTTGGGATGTGCCGGGTACCGGAAGCGATCCTGAACAAAAAGGAGCAACTGACCCGGGCGGAGTTCGAAGCCATTCAGAAGCACCCGGAATTTGGCTATGAGATTCTAAAACCATACAGCGGCAGCCACCCTTATCTGGCCGAGGTAGCCCTTCAGGTCCATGAGAGAATCGACGGCTCCGGCTACCCTCGGGGGTTGAAGGGGGACGAAATCCACGAATACGCTCAGATCATCGGTCTCATGAGCATTTATGAGGCGTTGAGCCATTCCAGACCGCAAAGAGACCGCTTCAGTCATTTTTATGCAATCAAGGAAATCATCAAGACCTGCAAGCCCAAATTTCATAAAAAGCATCTAAAGGCGCTGATCAACACCGTTTCCATTTTCCCGTTGTCAACCTATGTCCGGCTCAATTCAAACGCGGTAGGACTGGTGATCGAAACCTATCCGGACCAGCCCATGCGCCCCAGGCTCCAGATCGAATACGATTCCCAGGGGCGAAAGGTCCTGACCGACCGGGTCGTCAACCTGCCGGATCATTCGCTTCTGCACATCGTAGACAGCATGACAGAGGATGAATTGACGCAACTGGCAGAGGGCCGAAATTTGCAGGAGACTTCACCGAGGCAACTACAGGACCGTGATGTATTCTCTGCCGGTAAAGAACCGGCTTCCTCGACGCCCCCTGACAAGGCCCCGATACCTGCCAAGAAAAAGGGCCTGCGGGGAAAAGGAGTCGGGGCAAGACCGCTTCTGCTCTTGTTGCTGCTGCTCGTTCTTTTGGGCGGGATTCCCTACTGGAAAGGGCGGCAGTCCGTCGCCCTGTCATCGGCCTCGAATCCGGCGACGGAAAGCGGTCTCAGGATCATTCAACCGGAGGGGGTGAAAAGCCCTGCAAGCACGGCGGGCCTCCAAGCGCCCGAGAAAGATGAGATTTTTTTACCGGAGATGGTCGGGCGGGAAAAAACGACCGATCTGAAAGAGGAAGAGGCTTTGCCCCAACCAGGGTCCGCTTCTTCCGATGGGCTGACCGAAAGAGTGGAAACAGCGCAGGCGTATTCTTCCACCCTGCGGTCGCCGTTTTCAGTCCTCCTTGGCTCCTACCGTTCTACCGCCCTGGCCGAGCGTGCCATGAGTCAATATCGCACCGGCGGAATCAATCCCTACCGAGTGAAAGTGGATCTGGGAAGAATCGGCATCTGGCACCGAATCTTCTTCGGCCATTACCAGTCGTTCAGCGAAGCCCAAAAGGCGGCAGACCGGATTCCCATCAAGGAAGCGGTAGTCAAGCGCACCCCGTTTGCCGCTTTGGTAGGCACTTACCCGAACACCGAAAAAGCGGCAGCGGAGCTTTACCGGCTGCAGTCGCTGGGATACTCTCCCTACCTGATCGAACAGGAAAACGGCGGTATCCACCTATGGGTGGGGGCATTTTACACCCGGCAGGGTGCCGAAGAGCAGATGGCCGAGCTGCTCGCCAAGGGGGTGGAAAGCCGGGTGGTGGAG
>CBFCZJ010000581.1:0-1944 GCA_965602445.1 uncultured Desulfobacterales bacterium
CTCCGGCGGCATCGTTGAACAAGACATAAAATAAACGCGCGATGCGCGTTTATTTAATGCAGTCTGGAAATCCTGGTTCTCAGGGCCAGGTCAAAGGCATCTGTTTGCCATAGCTGATGAAGAATAAAAAATTCGAAGCACGAAATATTCGAATTTCGGATTTAAGTTTCTATTTCCTGGCGCAGGTGCGCTTCGATGCGGGGGATGTCTTCGGGGAGGTCGACTTCGGGGGAGTCGAATTCGGTGGTGACCACCCGGATGCGGTGGCCCCATTCGAGGGCGCGAAGCTGCTCGAGCTTTTCCGCCCGCTCAAGCTCTCCTTCCGGCAGGCGGCAAAACACATCCAGAAAATCCCGCCGGTAGGCATAGAGCCCCAAATGCTTGTAAATCGGGAAGGGTTGGCCGGGGTCGCGGACAAACGGAATGGTCGACCGGGAGAAATAAAGGGCAAAACCGGAGCGGTCGACAACGACCTTGACGTCTTTCGGATCGGTGATCTCCCGTTCATCGACGATTCGAAAGCCCAGGGTTGCCATCCCGACGCCGGCTTCGAGATTCACCGGTCTTGCCACCGCCTCGACGTTTCTCGGGTTCAGAAGGGGCTGATCTCCCTGGACGTTGACCACGGTGTCCGCCGCACCGAGTTCGAGCCGTTCGGCCGCCTCGGCAACCCGGTCGGTTCCCGACTTCGCTTCAATCGAGGTCATCATCACCTTTCCTCCGAAAGCGCTGACGGCTTCGGCAATGCGGGAATCGTCGGTGGCCACCACCACTTTTTCAACACCCCGGGCCTGCAGGGCTCTGCCATAGACCCGTTCGATCATGGAAACGCCGCAAATCGGGTGAAGCGGTTTTCCGATAAAGCGGGAAGAGCCGTACCGGCAGGGAATAATGACGACGATTTTTGGATGGGTTTCAGGCATCAACGGGCTTTTTCAGAAGGAATGCTTCGATGAATCATGAACTGCTGCTGACAATTTTAAAAGACGTGGCCAACGGGTCCGTCTCCGTGGATCAGGCCGCCCGGGGGCTTGCAAACATGGCCTTCGAGGACATCGACTACGCCCATATAGACCATCACCGCACCCTGCGCAAGGGCTTTCCAGAAGTGATCTTCGGACAGGGAAAAACGGCCGGGCAGATCATCGGAATCATGGAGCGTATGGTTTTTCAGGAAAATGTGGTCCTGGTCACCCGCATCGATCCTGACATGGCGGCAGCGGTCAAAAAGCGGTTTCCGGAAGCCGAATATCATCCGGAGCCGAGGATGTTGATCCGTCAGGTCGCGCCGGCAAAGGCCATGGGACGCGGGACGATCGTCGTGGTCACTGCCGGCACCTCCGACATTCCGGTGGCCATGGAGGCCGCCTTGACCGCCCGTGCCATGGGACATACCGTGGAAACGATTTTCGACGTGGGGGTGGCCGGTATCCACCGCCTCCTGGATCACCGGGCGGCACTGGAGCAGGCAACGGTGCTGGTGGTGGCGGCGGGCATGGAAGGCGCCCTTCCGAGCGTGGTTGCCGGCCTGGTCGGCAGCCCGGTGATTGCCGTTCCCACCAGTGTTGGATACGGCGTCAGCCTCGGCGGCCTGACCGCACTTTTTGCCATGCTCAACAGCTGCAGTTCCAACGTGGCCGTCGTCAACATCGACAACGGCTTCGGTGCCGGCTACATGGCGGCCATGATCAATGAGTAACTGCGTGCCGCAAAAGGACCGCCGCACGCAGTTACATGCGGCGGCTGCGCCGCCGGAATTTAGATAGATGAGACAAATTGTTGACGAATCTTTGAAGATCAGCTCCTGCGCACAAGGTACGGCAGCACATACTTTCCTTATGAAACTACCCGCAAAGATAGGCCATTGAAAACCCTCGGGGGAGCCCATCGTCCCGCGCCGAGCATCGCAAATCCGGCCGGATCAGGCCCTTTCGCTGTTTGAGG
>CBFCZJ010000582.1:0-1934 GCA_965602445.1 uncultured Desulfobacterales bacterium
CGCATCCGGCGCTTTTTTGGCATTGAACCGCGGGCCGGCCCCAGTCAACGGCGCCGCCGCCGCATCAGGCCGCCTTTTCGAACACCCCGCGGTAGTTCACATACAGATCGTACAGCCTTCTTTTCAGGGCCTTGATCTTTTTCGAGTCCTCGGGCGCTGCCCACCGGGGCTCGCTGATGGAAAACAGGGAATTGGCCAGCTCGTCGATCACGTGTTCGGTGGCCTCGCACCATTCGGAGGTGCACACCTTTCCCATCTCCCGGGCCTCGGTGATGTCCCGGTCCAGGATTTCGATCGATTTTTCCAACGCCTGGAGATAGGTGGTCCAGGCTTCGGTCATCTCTTTTTGGATTTCATCTTTTGGCATGGACATATCGGTTCTCCTTCAAAGTCAGGTTCTCGGTTCAGGGTTCAGCGTTCAACGGCTGCACATCGTGGTTTTCAGTGCTTCGATCACTTCAACATCGAAGCCGCTGCAACCTTTTTTAAAAAGTTAATTCCTAGCCGATGGGGGGTCAAGCAGTGCTCTTATGAAACATCAAAGCTGTTTGAGCCACATGGCAAAGACCGGATCGACCACCTTCCAGATCCCGCTTTCCTTCTCCTGTTCTATGAGATCCTCGGTTTTCAGCCTGTTGCGGGCGAACTGTACAGAGCTTGGGGGAAGGCCGCATCGGCCGATAAAATCACCGGACAGCATTTCTTTCACCGGAAAGTGGGCCAGCGTGCGAATAACCCGTACCTGGGAGACCGTCAGCCGGGACAAAACGGCTTCGAAAGCATACCGTTCCGTATCGACGACATTTTTGACGGCGCGGTCCACATCTTCGGCCAAGATCGTTTCCCCTCCCAGGTCATAGACTTCCCGCGCCAGACGCTGGACGTAATAAGGGTGGCGCTGAACTTTCGATGAGATCGCCGCACAGAGTTCGTCCGAACATTGCTTCCCTGCCTTTGAAAAAAGTCCGGATAGGAAAGAATCGGTCTCTTCATGGGGCAAAGGGGGCAGTTCCATCGGGATGGCGGATTGAAAGAAGGGACGCTTTCTCTCTGAAAACATGGCAAGAAGAATTCCTCTACGGCTGCCGAGAAAAAAAAATGAGGCCGGCTGCCCCTGGATCTTTCCGCGCATGACCCCCTCGATGCGGGCGGATTCCTTAAGCCGGGAGATCTCCTGAAATTCATCCAAAACAACGTTGATCCGATAGCCGGATTTTTCGGAAAACTCCGCCAGCTCGTCCAGGACGCGCTCGAGAAGATCCATCGGCTTCTCCTCTGAAGCGGATTCCACTGCAATGGATATACCTTCTTCGGAAGGTCGAAAAACCGGCCGAAATGTTTTAAAATACTGAAGAAATCGTTTCCCCTTCTTCAGCAGCGACTCTCTGGCGTGAATGGCGCCGAGAATGCTCCCGGCGATCCGGGAGGCCGCATCCAAAACAGAGTCGACGCCGAACAGGTGGCAGTAAACAGCCACATACCCTTCTTTTTGCAGCATCGCCTGGACCCGGAGGGCCAGGGAGGTCTTTCCATATCGGCGGGGAGAAAACAAGACGATGTTGGTGCCGCTTTCAGCAGCGGAAACCAGCCGGCGGATCTCTTCTTCCCTGTTGCAAAAAGGGCTGTCCGGAGGAAGTGTTTCGATGAGAAATGGATTCGCCATGGCAGGGCAATTCATTTATGCGCAACTTTCGGGATTCATGATGCCGCGAAATGGATCATTTCGCTCTTCTGGGAATGACCCCCGAAAATTGAATTCAAATTTATCGTTACAATTTATTGGTTACAACATTCTTGTAATATAGAAAAACGGGCCCTGCAAGGTAAAAATTGCATTTTCCCGCCCCATCCCTATTTTTCTACGGGCCTATGCACGATTATAAGGTTTATCTGAGGGCTGTGGGGGGATCTTCCCGGAGGACGGGAAACTGTTT
>CBFCZJ010000583.1:0-1931 GCA_965602445.1 uncultured Desulfobacterales bacterium
GCGGCTTCGACCGAAGTTTCATACGAGCGCCGCCTCTGGCCGGCTGCGCCGACCATTTTGATCAAGGGTAAAACTATGCCATTTTGGCCTAGTTTCACATAAGAGTGGGGGGTATCTTCCCGGAAAAAAAGAAAAACTCGGAGCCAAGTGGCCGCAGAGCCGAACAGGAATCAGGCGCCCAAAAATGCCCTGAAGCCCCCCTCGAGTCGGGAAGTTCACCCGCCTATAGGGTCCATTTTCTGCGCGGATACCTTCTACACCGTATTGGATTACGATTTGCCATCTCCTATGATTCAACACAGGTGGTGGGTAGAATATACAATATTTTGCCCACCGGCCCTTCCCCATTTCCCAGCAGGCCCCGGCGCCAGTTGCCGGGGCCTGCTTTCCTGGAGGTTGCGATGAAAACAGCACGCCGATACGATCTCTTTTTTCCCGGCACGTTGAATCGGGATGATTCTCTGGAGGATCTGACCGTTTTCATTCCCTTCAGGCTGGCGGCGAGGATCGAGGCCTACGCAAAACAGAACGGGTCCGATTCCACCCATGTGGTGATCGAGGCGATCGACACTTTTTTAAGAAGGAGCAGTCAGGCGGCGCATAAAAAAGACGTGAGGCGTTCGGCTTTGCCGAAGGCGGTAACCGTGAGGTGAGAAGGAGAACCAACTGGCTTCATCTTGTCGGCTGTCGCTCAATCAAATCGTTGAAAGCGGAATGTCCACAAAAAAGGTGCTTCCGTGGCCGGGTGTGGATTCCAACCGCACCGAGCCTCCCATGTGGCTGGCGGCTTTGCTGACCATGGCCAGTCCGGTCCCGGTGCCTTCATATTCTTTGCGGGTGTGAAGGCGTTTGAACACCTGAAAAATCCGCGCATGATACAGCGGGTCGATTCCGATGCCGTTGTCGCGGACGTAAATCTCGATTCTTCCCGGCGTATGCTCGCTCCAGCCCATTTCGATCTGCGGTTTTTCGGATTGATTGAATTTTACCGCGTTGCTGAACAGATTGTTCAGGATGATCCGAATGAGGCCCGGTGGCGCCTTTACGGCGGGCCAGGTATCCGGCAGATCAAGGCCCACCCTCTCTGGCGTTAGCTTCAAAAACGCCGCGGTTTCGTTCACGATCCCGTCAAAGTCGATCGATGAAGCCTCCTCCGGGTATTTTCCGATTTTCGCCAGGGTCTTGAGCTCCTTGATGAGCAGGCTACCCTCCCTGGCGACCTGCTTCAGGTTTTCCATATAAAGGCGCTGTTCGCCCGTGAGACTTTGGGAAAGATCCTCGTAAAGAAAATCGGTGTAATTGGAGACGGCCCGTATGATCGCGTTGAGGTCCTGGGAGACGGCCTCGGAATACTCGTACAGTTCGTTGTAGGTGTTTTTCAGATCCTGGTTCCTGGATTCCAGTTCCAGATGGGCGGACCGAAGGGCCTTTTCGGCGGCTTTCTGCTCGGTGATGTCCCGGCTGATCCCGATGAGGGAAACCACGTTTCCGCCGGTGTCGCGGATCGCCCTGCGGCTGTCGCTGAACCAGCGATACTCTCCGGATTGCACTTGCCACCGGTACTCCATCGGTTCTTCGGGCTCACCTCCTGCGATGACCCGGTTCAAATAGGATGCGACAACCGGCACATCGGATGGGTGAAGCCGAGCGGCCGCCTTCTCCAGGGTCAGGCCGATCAGCTCGTCCATGTCGAATCCTGTGAGCCTTTCCTGGGCACGATTCATGAATACATAGCTTTTAGATTCCAGATCCAACTGGTGGATTCCGTCCCGCGAGTTGTCCAGTACGCTCCGAAGCTGCTCCATGGTTTCCTGAAGCTTTTCCTCGGCTCGCTTCTGGTCGGAGATGTCCCGGCCGATGGCCTGGATTTCGCTCGGCGCCTCTTTTTCGTCGTATAGGGCCTGAACGATCCAGCGGCACCAGCAGAGACT
>CBFCZJ010000584.1:0-1930 GCA_965602445.1 uncultured Desulfobacterales bacterium
AGGAGGGAGGCGATTTCGGGTATGGGTCTTCGACCAGGGTCCCCAGTTCCTTGATGTAGTAAAGGTCCCCGTACTGAAACTGCGCCAGGTCCTCGCGCTCGAAAAACCGCGCCTCCCCGTTCTTTCGTATTTGCCGCAGCAGCGGCCGGATCTCAAGATCCATCGCCTTGGTCAAGGCGACGTCGAAAACGGCATCCAGGCAAAGGGGCTCGATTGCAAGACCTGCATTGTTGACCAGAACGTCCTTGAGTTTCGACAGCACGCGCTTTACCTGCTTCCGAGGGACAGCGGCGCGCAACAGGGGTTGTCCCCCGGTATCGGCGCCTTGAATGAAGAAATCTCCGGAGGATTCTTCGATGGCCGGGGAAAGAACGCACCCCTCGATGCCGAACTCCCTGAAACCGTGATAGGCGAGGCGGTACCAGAACTGCTCCTCCAAGGCCATCCGGACGGTCATGAACCCTCTTTCCTGCATCATTCGTTCGTCGTCGGTGAGGGTCAACAGGGCCAGCCGGTGCAGGACGTCTGCCCGGGTGGGCACGGTGTCTGCGTCGGAAGACAGCGTACACCGGTCGACGAAACGCGAACGGTCCGGACCTTCCGACAGATAGGACATAATCAATTCGCCGGCATCGCTGTATGCCCGGATTTCCCCCGATGTCCCATTTTCCACGCGGATTCTGAGTTCAACCGTATCGAGGCGATGGCGGCTGCTTTCGGCCATGGCCAACGCAAACCGATACCAGAAGCTGTCGCGAAATGCCTCGGGGCCGGCGACGCCGGCGTCGCCGTTTTCCAGGGCCTTGACCATCTGCGAAAGCTTCTTGAGGTGGACGCAGGTTTGCGACGCCGAGGTTCGACACGCACAAAAGCGGTATCCAGTTCGCCTGGTCTGGGCCTGCACGGTGAAGGCGACTGCAGGAAACCCCTCGGTTGCGTCAGGCATGAGAGCAAAGCCGTGGCGATGGAACTCCAGGCTTTCGAGTTCCTCACGGGTCACAGCTTGATTTGCGGAACGGGAGGATTTGACCGAACGCCGACCGGATTTTTTCTTTCTTTTCCGCTGCATAAAATTGTTTTATTCTTTCGGACCGCCCTTACCTTCGGAATCGGCAAGCCCCAGCAGTTTTCTGGCCCGGCGGACGCCATCCCGGGTGAGCTTTTCCATGAGGTCGCCGCCGGTGCCCCGCCGCAACGCACCGGCCAGAAGCCCTTCCACCGCCTCTTTGCCGTCGGCGGTTTTCACCGCCTTTCTCGGCGTTTTGTTGCCCAGGGCAGAAAAAGCGGCATCTGCCTTTCGAGAGCCTCCGGATCCGACCCTACTTCATCACTTTCAGGCCATCCCCAAAATTCGTCCAACGCGCATTTGATGGCATCTTCGCCGAAAACCCGCTCCGCGAAGGGGCCATCTGCGGCAAAGATCACGGCAGTCCTCCCAGGCCGGGGATATGTTCAGCCATCGCCAGGGGCCGGCATCCAGTATATCAAAGGCGGCCTGAGTGAGAATATCCGAGATCGCACCATCTCTTTTGATTCGGGCCAGAACGGCGCAGGACTCGGCGTACCCCAAGGTCGAAATCAGATGCAAGGCGCACGAGGCGGCGGATCATGAGGCATACTTGTATGTACGCCGCAATGTCCGACGCCCCTTGTTACTATCTACGGAGCATCCCGGGTTGGAAAGCGAGCATCCGGCTTTCAGACAAGGCCGCAGGCGTTTGGCGACCGCAGGCGTAGTTCTTCTACGTCGAGGATCGCCGAACGCCGAGAACGCAGTATGAAAGCTGGAAGCGAAGCTTTGCAGCCCGGGATCAATGTAGGATTTGGCTGAGAAAAAGCTTGGTCCGCTCATGCTGGGGATTGTGAAAGAACTCCTCCGGACTGTTCTGCTCGACGATCCTGCCAAAGTCCATGAACATCACCCGGTGGG
>CBFCZJ010000585.1:0-1912 GCA_965602445.1 uncultured Desulfobacterales bacterium
GGCTTGAATGCCCGAAAAGAATAAGGGGATCAAACCGCGGCTGCGATTTGATCCCTTATTGGACACAGCCCGATAACCAGTTGGATCATGCCGGCTCGGACCATTACTTTCCCAGAGAGCAAATGAACCAAGACCTTCACAATCCGTTTTCCACGCGCAACATCTGCCAGGCCCTTTTGAACAAGGGGTTCATTTCCAAATCTCAGGCCAAGGAGTTGATGGAGAAAAATGCCGTTATGGCAAGAAGGCTGCAGCAGCTCAAAAGCCAGCCCGACGGCCACACCTCGACCCTGGTGGATGTCATCGGCGCCCTGAATCTGAAGCGTGCGGACGATCCGGAAAAACCGGTGGACGAGGAGATCATCACCGAGGCCCTGGCTGCGCAGTGGGAGCTTCCCTACCGAAAGATCGATCCGCTCAAGCTCGATTTGAACATCGTCACCAAGACGCTTCCCAAGTCGTTTGCCAAAAAACACATGATCCTGCCGGTGGCCAAAAAAGACGGCAGTCTGACCCTGGCCACCTACCGGCCGATGGCCGGAGACTTCATGGAGGACCTGGTCCGCGCCGTGGACATGAAGGTTCGGCCGGTGGTCTGTTCGCGGACGGACATCATCCGCCTGATCGATGAATTTTTCGGCTTCCAGCACTCCATTGCCGCCGCCGAGCACCAGTTCGGCGGGCCCGGCGTGGACCTGGGCAACCTGGAGATGTACGTCGATCTGAAGGAAGACGTTTCGGCCACCGACCAGCACATCGTCAAGGCGGTCAATCACCTGCTCAGCTACGCCTTCGACCAGCGGGCCTCCGACATCCATATCGAGCCGAAGCGGGATGTGAGCGTGGTCCGGATGCGGATCGACGGCGTCCTTCACACGGTCTACAAACTGCCGAAAAACGTACACAATGCCGTGGTCAGCCGGATCAAGACCATGTCGCGGCTGAACATGGCCGAAAAGCGGCGGCCCCAGGATGGCCGGATCAAGGCCGACAAGGGCGGCGTGGAAGTGGAAATCCGGGTTTCCACGGTTCCGGTGGCCTTCGGAGAGAAGGTGGTCATGCGGGTGATGGACCCGGACGTGCTTTTCCAGGATTTGGAAAATCTTGGATTTTCCAAGGCCGACATGAAGCGCTACGACCGTTTCATCCGGATGCCCCACGGCATCGTACTGGTCACCGGCCCCACCGGAAGCGGAAAATCCACCACCCTGTATTCGACCCTGCGCACCATTTCTTCTCCGGAGATCAACATCGTCACCGTGGAAGACCCGATCGAAATGATCCACGAGGAGTTCAACCAGATCGGGGTCCAGCCGTCTGCGGGGGTCACCTTCGCCACGATTTTACGGACCATTCTCCGGCAGGACCCGGATGTCATCATGGTCGGAGAAATGCGGGATCTGGAAACGGCCTCCAACGCGGTCCAGGCCGCGTTGACCGGCCACCTGGTCCTCTCGACCCTTCACACCAACGATGCCCCCACATCCATCACCCGGCTGCTCGACCTGGGCGTTCCGTCTTATCTGATCCAGTCGACCCTGATCGGGGTGGTGGCCCAGCGGCTGGTGCGAAAGATCTGCAACTTTTGCCGGGAATCCTTTGAAATGGATGCGGAGAAGCTGCGGGATCTGGGCATCGGCATCTCCGGCAACGGACCGGTCAAGTTGTTCCGGGGAAAGGGGTGCATCCGGTGCCGGGGGACCGGCTACCAGGGAAGATCCGGCATCTATGAAGTGCTTCCCTACACCGAGGGGATCCGGCAGTTGACCACGGCCGACGCCGATCTGGAAGCCATTATCCGGAAGGCAAAAGAAGAGGGAATGGTCAACCTGCGGGACAACGCGGTTCGCAAGCTCCGTAACGGCGTGACCACCTACCAGGAAGTGCTGCGAGTGACCTGGGAGGAGCTGGC
>CBFCZJ010000586.1:0-1908 GCA_965602445.1 uncultured Desulfobacterales bacterium
CGATTGAATGCAGTCTCACAATCCTGGTCCTCAGGACCAGGTCAGAGGCAATTGGATCTGCCTTTCAGCCCAAAGCGAAAAAATTCGAAGCACGAAATTCGAGATTCGAATTTCGGATTTAAGACAACAACAGGGATCCATGCCCTCCGGGCTTAACTCAAAGCCTGGTCCTCTGGGCCCGGATCTTTACTTTTAAACCGGTTTCGCGGGACGCGAAACGCAAATAAAATCGCGGCAGCGATTTTATCCGGGGAAAAACATTGAAGAATTTTTCTTGGCGATGGGTTCTGATTCTGGCGGTCGTGATCGCCGCCACAGTCTATGTTGCCCCCACGTTCAAGCAGGATCTCTGGCCCGGCACGCAGATCAACCTGGGGCTGGACCTGCAGGGCGGGATGCACCTGGTGCTCGAAGTCGAAACCGACAAGGCGGTGGAAGGCACCCTGGAGCGGTACTTGCAGGAGATCCGGTCTTCATCCCGCCGGGAGCGGATCCGGCTGGCGGCCGTCGACATGGTCGACGGAAACCGGATTCAAGTCGAAGTGCGGGGGCAAACAGACATCGAGGCATTTGAAAAGCTGCTCGACGATGAATTTGCCGATCTTCGAATCGCCGACCGCAGCGCCGGGACCAACACCCTCCAGATGGTCCTGGACCTCCCCGACGAAGAGGTGGCGCATATCAAAAAGCTGGCCACCGGCCAGGCGCTGGAGACCATCCGCAACCGGATCGACCAGTTCGGCGTCAGCGAGCCGGACATCCGGCGCCAGGGCGAAAGACGCATTCTCATCCAACTGCCGGGCATCAGCGACACCGAGCGGGCCAAGGAGCTCATCGGCCGGACCGCGCTGCTGGAATTCAAGCTGGTGGACGAAACCATTGATCCCCAGGAGGCCGAAAAAGGCAAGGTGCCTCCGGGCACCGAGCTGCTCTATGAAACCCGGCAGGATCCGGCCACGAACCGGGAGATCAGGATCCCCTACCTGGTGGAGGAACGGACCCGGCTCACCGGGGCCTACCTGACCGACGCCCGGGTCCAGATCGACTCCCAATACAACGAACCCTACGTTTCGATCACCTTCGACGCCAAGGGGGCCCGACTCTTCGAGCGGATCAC
Source organism: uncultured Desulfobacterales bacterium (assembly GCA_965602445.1). GTDB lineage: Bacteria > Desulfobacterota > Desulfobacteria > Desulfobacterales > CAFBRK01 > JAIPEL01. Next base: position 1,118 of record CBFCZJ010000586.1, read on the forward strand.
CGAAGAAAACGTCAAGGAGCGGCTGGCCATCGTGCTGGACGACAATATCTACTCGGCGCCGGTGATCCAGGAGAAGATCTCCGGCGGCGAAGCCCGAATCACCGGCAATTTCACCACCGAAGAAGCCCGGGACCTGGCCATCGTCCTGAGGGCCGGCGCCCTGCCCGCTCCGGTGGAAATCATCGAAGAGCGGACCGTTGGCCCCTCCCTGGGGACCGATTCCATCCGAAAGGGGCTGCTGTCCATGATCGTGGGCGGCGTCCTGGTGGTGCTCTTCATGGTGATCTACTACCGGGGGGCCGGGTTGATCGCCGACACGGCCCTGGTTCTCAATATCGTCCTGATCGCCGGCGGGCTTGCCGGCTTCGGGGCCACCCTGACGCTGCCCGGCATCGCCGGCATTATCCTGACCATCGGCATGGCCGTGGATGCCAACGTGCTCATCTTCGAGCGCATTCGGGAGGAGATGAACCTGGGCAAAACACCGAGAGCGGCGGTGGAAGCCGGGTTTTCCCGGGCGACTTTGACCATTTTAGATGCCAACGTCACCACCCTGATCGCGGCCCTGGTGCTGTTTCAGTTCGGCACCGGACCGGTGAAAGGATTTGCCGTCACCCTGAGTCTGGGGGTCATCTCCAGCCTGTTTACAGCGCTGATCCTCTCTCGGGCGATCTTCGACTACCTGCTGCTCAAGCGAAAGGTCAAGTCGCTGAGCATCTGAGCGCGGTGCGCTCAGATGCTCAGCGACGCTGGGAAGCTTGGCGCTGCGCGCCGCTGGGAGGCTGGGAAGC
>CBFCZJ010000587.1:0-1908 GCA_965602445.1 uncultured Desulfobacterales bacterium
AAGGAAAGAAGAGGCACTCATTTCGAAGCAAGAGTTGTCGATGCATTTCTCCGATATTGCGACCGACCAGATACGAAGCTGAAAAGCAAAAAAATACAAACAGCGGCCTTTCCTCAGTCTATGAGAAGCATAAGTGTTTGATCTTTCCTCCAGGGCATGCTGCCGGCTACCGGAAATTCTAAATCCCCCCAGCCGATTTTTTGGATGCCCCCATCGGCAAGGAAAATTGTTTATCGGCAACAGCTGCTGACCGCCTATTTTTATTTAAAAAGCAGCAAATTCGATCAGGGCTTTATTCCCCGGGAGCAAATCAGGGGCGTGTAAGTGAAACGGCGCGGATCGGCAAAGGCGGTTTCAAATTCTTGAAGAAATCCTGCAAAACCATCCGCGTATTCATCAAAGAGGTAACCGCTTTGCTGGACGGCGATCCTGACTTTCAATCGCCAGTTGAAAAGGCTTATCGGGTCAGGTGTTCCGAAAATCACGTGATAGGGTTCTACACGGACATCGATCTTCTTAAACTCCAGATCGTATAAGTGGCTGAATAGCTTTCTCCCCGCGTAAGGATCGAAATTCCAGCGGCGCTGCAAAAAAGCCATTGCGCCGTGAAGGCTCCGCTCCAGCCTGTCTGGAAGACCGTAATGGCTGAGACAGTTATGGTCCAGATCGATGAGGCACAGTATACCTCCGGAATTGAGAATCCGGGCGGCGTTTTGAACGATCTCCCGGCTTTGCCCAATGTGGTACTCGAGAACGAACCGGATCCAAACGAAATCGAATTTGCCAAGGTCTTCCATTGACTCCCGGATATCCCGGTAAACATATTCGATCCCATCAGTTGTGTAACGACTGAGCGCGAAATCGACTCTTTCTTTTGAATAGTCGATGCCGACAGTGCTGCCTCCGGGCTGAACCAACTGATGCAGATAATAAGAAGTCTTGCCCGGCCCGCAGCCCAAATCGGCAACCCGCATTCCCGGCTGAATGCCGGCCCAGCGCGCCTGGGATTCCACCAGGGCCGGATCCGTCTTCAATTCGAGGCGAAGGGATTCTTCGCCACTTTCCATCATGTAGGAATCTTGCGCCATCTTTATCCGAGCCTTTCATTGGCCAAAGGTCAGTGGCAGATATCATGGCATTGCGAGTGAGTCAAGAAGACCATCAGAAAGGTCGCAGGTAAAATCGGAGGGCCTCCTTTTCTTCGACCTGATTGTCTGCAAATAGAGAATATCCCCCCTTGATCGAGGCATTGATCCGTTATAGTAGAGTAAAAACGGATGAGGGCAAATACAAAAATGTGGATTCAAATTTTCAGCGTCGGCGGAACCATCGACAAGGAGTACTTCGATCAGGAAAGCCGCTACGAGGTGGGAGAGCCGAAGATCGCCGAGATTCTTCAAGAAGCGAACGTTTCCGTCGGCTACCGCATCGAATCGCTGATGAAAAAGGACAGCCTGGAAATGCGCGCCGAAGACCGCCGGCAGATCGTCGAGCGCGTCCGGCAGGCAACAGCGGAAAAGGTGCTGATCACCCATGGCACCGACACCATGGTCGCAACCGCCCGGGAGCTGGGCGCCGTCGCAGACAAGACCATCGTGCTGACCGGGGCCTTGGCGCCGGCGCGTTTCAAGTCCAGCGACGCGGCCTTCAACATCGGCTGTGCCTTTGCCGCGGTTCAGGTCCTGCCGGCCGGGGTTTACATCGCCATGCACGGCCGGATCTTCGATCCGGAACACGCCCGAAAAAATCGCGAACAAAACAGGTTCGAGGAGATATAGGAAAGCGCGTATGGCCGACATCGTAGCCATTTATGGAAGCCCCAGAAGGAAGGGAAATTCGGCAAGCCTGCTCAAAGCCGCCGTGGCCGGCGCCCGGGAGGATGCCGGCGCACAGGTCGAAGAAATCGTT
>CBFCZJ010000588.1:0-1906 GCA_965602445.1 uncultured Desulfobacterales bacterium
GAAAAACATCCTCGAACTCCAGGACTGGCTCATGCTTCGAGATGCCTTGCCTTGACAAATCCCGCTCGAACTGGTTAAGTGATTATGTAACTATAAATATTACAAATATTAATTATCTAACCTTTTCGTAAGTATCGCTAACAACCATCGACCCGAGGTCATCAGAGGGAAGGAGAACGCAGACATGTGCGGTATTGCAGGATGTTTCGGCAGACAGGACGTGGACACCATCAACCGGATGCTCGATGCCCTGCCCCATCGGGGGCCGGACGATCGCGGCATCCACATCCACGGCGACACGGTGTTCGGCCACACACGTCTTTCCATTGTGGATGTGGCCAAGGGTCACCAGCCCATCCTGGCCGACAACGGAAACACCGGCATCATCTGCAACGGGGAAATCTATAATTTTCAGTCGATTCGGGACCGGCTCTCCTCACGGTACGAATTTACCACCCATTCGGATTCGGAAGTCGTCCTTCACCTGTACCGTGAAAAGGGAGCCGCCTGTGTCGCCGATCTGGACGGGATGTTCGCCTTTGCCATCTTCGACGGAGAAGACTTCATGCTGGCCAGAGACCCCATCGGGATCAAGCCGCTGTACTACGGCACCGTCGACGGCCGCCTCTATTTCAGCTCCGAGCTGGGGGCCATGTCCCTGGCCGGGGTCGAGGAGGTCCACGAATTTCCCGCCGGCCACTATTATACGCCCGGGGACGGGTTCGTGCAGTATTACAAAATTCCGGCGGTGCCGCCGGTTTTTCTCGAAGATGAAAAAAAGGCGGCAGTTGAAATCCGCCGGACCCTGAGCGCTGCCGTGAAAAAGCGCCTCCTGGCAGACCGGGATATCCACGTAGGCTCTTTTTGCAGCGGCGGACTGGACAGCAGCCTGATTGCCGCCATTGCCGCAGAGGAAATCCCGCATCTTCACACCTTCGCCGTGGGGATGAAAGATGCTGCGGGAAACGAAAGCGACGACCTGAAAGCCTCCCGCATCGCCGCGGCACACATCGGTTCCACCCATCACGAATACGTCTTCACCGAAGACGAGTACTACGACGCCCTGCCCGAAGTGATCGCAAAGCTCGAGACGTACGATCCTTCGCTGGTGCGCTGCGCAGTCCCCTGCTACTTTACCTGTAAGCTGGCCGCAGAGCACGTCACGGTGGTGCTCACCGGAGAAGGCGCAGACGAGTTGTTTGCCGGGTACCACTACATGAAGCAGTTTCCCCGCGAGGGGCTCAACGCCGAAGCCCGCCGGCTGGTGGGAGACGTCCACAACATCAACCTGCAGCGGGCCGATCGGATGGGAATGCTGTTCAGCCTGGAGCTTCGGGTGCCGTTTTTCGACACGGCCATGATCGATCTGGGCATGAGGATCGCACCATCGCTCAAGATCGGACATTACAACGGTCACCGGATGGAAAAATGGATTTTGCGAAAGGCTTTCGACGGAACGGGCGCCCTGCCGGACGAGATTCTCTGGCGCTACAAAGTGCAATACACCCAGGGGGCCGGGTGCGAAGACCTGGGCGAACGGCTGGCCGAAAGCGAGGTCTCGGACAGCGAATTCGAACGGCTCCGGGCCGAAAATCCCAATGCGGTGCTCAACAGCAAGGAGGCGGCCTATTACTTTACCATCTTCAGAGAGACCCACCCGCAGGATTCGGTGCTCAAATCGATCGGGATCTGGACCGGCTTCGATTTCGCAGAGGAGCGGGAGCAGGTTCGCGGCACCATGGACGGTAGCTGGAAGCCGACGGCCGCATAGACAGCACAACAAGCGGCCGGCCGGTCACCTTCTTTTCCCTGCGGTTCGGTGACCTGGAAATCTCCGGCCAGATAAAGCATGCTTATGTGAAACTTCACTCGAAGTCGGGGTTTTTGTAGGGCACGACCTCCGTGT
>CBFCZJ010000589.1:0-1905 GCA_965602445.1 uncultured Desulfobacterales bacterium
TGCGCACCTCGAATTTTTCGGTTTTATACATGCCGCAGAAGGTGCAGCGGTTCCAGGGGCAGTTACGGGTGAACCGGACCAGCAGCGAGTAGCTGCCCCCCTCGCTGGGCGGACGGTACACACCGGTTTCGAAGGAGTATCGGGATGAAGGTGCGAGCATCGTGTTTTCTCCCTTGTTGATCTGTGCGCTTGACAAGCCGCTACTATACCAATCGGTCCGGCGGAGTCAATGCCAAGGGGCCGCCGGCCGCAGGTCATCGATCGTCGATCCTTCAGACGGTGGACGGTCGTCTATCCTGCTTTCCCACAACCTTGCAGATCAGGCCGCAGGATTTAATGCAAAAGATAAAAGCCGGCGATGAGAATGCCGCCGGCCACGACCGAACCGACGATGAGAGAAATCAGGCCGCCGGCCGAAATGCGGATGCCCTGGCCGGTATCGAGCCTCGACAGTGCCCAGCCGAGCGCCACGAAAAGGATCAGGTTCAATATCCCTTGCGTGATCCAGTGGTGGCCCGAAGCTGCCTTCATCCATGTCAGAACGGTCTCCTCGTTGGTCTCTTTTACAATGACCAGGAGGGCGCTGACAACGCTGGTGGTCGCAAAGGACACGCCGAAAGACCGGGTATATTTTCCAAGTTCGGAATTTTCCATGGTTACCCTCCCTGTGACTGCTTGAAAAGCAGCCCGATTTTAACCGCCACGGAGATAATGGCACCGGAACCTTCCATGGACAGAGAAATCGGTACGATCAGCCCCGACACCCACAGCAGGACGCCGCGAGCCTTTTTATTGGCGGCGATATTGCCGGATGCGACAATCGGCAGGTAGGTGGCCAGCAAAAGAAGCATGAGAAAGACATGCTCTTTTACCTCCATGAAAATACCGTGGGCAAAGGGCCAGGGCCCTGCCTTGATGATCGCTTTTTCAGGGCCGTAATGCACCACGTACCAGTACCCTCCGATGATATAGGTCAACCACATCAAGACCGCGCAGAGAATACTGATATTTTGAATCCTTGCCTGGGATGATTCCTTTGCATTGAGCGTGTCCACGAAAACCCAGAGGGCTGCAAGGGTTGCCAGTCCTCCCAACGCCGGGTGTATCAACAAGATTATGTTATTATTCATTTTATTCTCCTTATGGCGAAGAGAAAAATGAAAGTGGCAGGTCGGCCTATCGAATATTCTCGCAGTCGGTTACTGCAGGAGATGAGAAGTGGAGGCGACAGCTACATGATGTGAAGCCGAGGGGACAACGGGCCCGCAAAAAGAGAGGATCAGGTCGGATAGGAACGTTTTTTTAACCAACCACTCATAACAATGATTGTAAGCATGGCCTCCTTGCAATCAAGCCGGAGGCACGAATTTCGTTGAAACCCCTTTAACTGGTTTTCACGCAATCGCGTGACGCGGTTTTCCCAACTTCTCCCCGTATTTGGCAGCAGACCGGGCGGCGGACCGGTCCAGCGCCCGGGCGGCGGCGTTTTTCTCGCAGAAGGTGGCCGGTTCGTAAACCCAGCCGGCGGCCAGCCGCTGTTGCTCCCGCCGGAGCTTCGCAAATAGATAGATCCCGATCAGCGGGGCGGCCAGGCGGGTTTTTACGCCGAATGTGGCAAAAAGATCTGAAAGAAGCCGGTCCAATTCCCTTCGCATCCGGTCGTCTTTCCGGTAGTGCCGCCGCATGGCCCACACGGCCCCGGCATAGCTCGTGCTCAGCGGGGTCTCGTCGCGCGCGAAACGGCGCCGCACCCGGGGATCGGAGTGCTTGCCGTACCGCTGCCATCCTTTGAGCGTGGTTCGGATGAGCCGGGCCAGGCTGGGGCCGTTGACCGCAAAGTCCTGTTGAAAGGCATCGAGTAAAAACGCCTGCTCCTGCCCGGCGGGAATGTGCTCGTGGCGGTAA
>CBFCZJ010000590.1:0-1903 GCA_965602445.1 uncultured Desulfobacterales bacterium
TGTAAGTATTTCGGGCCTCTGCGCGATGACTGAAGCGCACCTGCCCATCCAGAAACACGAGATCCTGGTCGATCAGCTGCTCGAAGCCAGCCTTCTTGAGGTAGGGCACTTGAATTTGTGCGTAGCTGACGGGAACATCTTTGGTCGCCAGCTCGATCAAGCTGTCGAGCAAAGGACTGCCGTAAATCAGGGGGGTGCTTTCATCTCCGAGCACGACTTCTTCCGGGAGGTCGAGTTGTTTTGTCAGCTCCCGCGTCAGCAGCGCAACCAGCCGGTTCGTCCCGACTTCAACCAACGCGCCTTGCCGCTCCAGGGTCCGGGCGGCGAAGGACAAAAGCTCCGGATCGGAAACCTGGTTCATATACCGAAGTCCTCCTGAAACAATTTTTCATCCAATTCTTTGCTCTTTTCATGGGCGCTTTGGGCTCGCTTCAGTTTTGAGGCAAGACCGGCGAAAGCCTTTTGTCTTTCCTGCTCGTCAGGATGTCGCAGCCAAATGTCGTAGACCATGTCGCTGAATTCCTCCTCGCCTCTTAGCCTGCCGAGGATCATATCAATCTCTCCCACTACCAGCTCAAACATATTGATTTTACGGTCCAGGACTTCCAAAATGTGATCTTCCAGGCTCCCGGCCCCACAGAAGTTATAGATATGTACCTCTTTTGCCTGCCCGATACGATGAATACGCCCGATTCTCTGTTCGATGGCCATCGGGTTCCAGGGAAGATCGAAATTGATCATAGTTTGACAGAACTGAAGATTGAAGCCTTCGCCTCCCGTGCCGGTTGCCAAAAGGACCCGGCAGCCCTTTTCGAAGGCATCCATGGCAGCGTCCTTTTGGGTTGTACTCAGACTGCCGTGGAACGACACATGTTGGATCTTATCCTTGTCAAGAACCTGCTGCAGATGCTTCAGCGTACCGGTATGATTGACAAACACGATTTTTTGCTCGGGCGATGCCCGCAGCAGCTCGACAACTTTTTCCGTCTTTTTTCCGGCGGCGATTTTCCTGCCGATCTCTCCGATTTCCGCGATCTGTTCGCCGACGCCGTCCCAATTTGCCGCTGCAGTATTTTCGATAAGGCGCAAAGCAGCCACATGGGAAGATCCGGCTGCTTCCAGGAGCTTCCTCAGCCTGAGCTTGGTCGTGCCGGTCGCATGGGACGACTGGTCGATCACCAATTGGCTGATTTTAGCATAAAACTGCTCCTCTTCAGGGGTAGGCTCGACACGCACGGTATAGGCGAATCTGGGAGGCAGCTGCAGTTGTGTGACCGACCGGGTATTGCGAACCATGACTTCTTTGAGCAACGTTTTCAGCTTTTCCCGGTTCTGGGGGTCCGTTGGGTTGCCGCGCGTGACGTATTCTTCTTTGAAAGCCTTTACCGTTTTCAGATGCCCCGGGCGCAATAGGGTTACCAGATTGTAAAGCTCCTCGAGACTGTTTTGTACCGGGGTTGCTGTCAGCATCAACAAAAAAGTTTTTTGGATTGCATTGACCAGCTTCCAATTGAGTGTTGTTCGGTTTTTCAGGTGGTGGGCCTCGTCTACGATCACCATGTCGTAGCTTCTTCGAGTCACCGAATCGAAATGCCGCTTGGTTTTGGCAGTGTTAATCGAAGCGACGGTGAAGGGCTCATTCCAAAAGGATTCCGGATTCTGCCGAAAGAAGGCGTCGTTGGAAGAAGTAAAGTGGAGGCCGAATTTGTTGGCCATTTCCTCCTGCCACTGTCCCACCAGGGAGGCCGGGGTGAGGATCAACACCCGCTCGATCATCCCCCGCAGGAGATACTCCTTGAGCACCATCCCGGCCTCCACGGTCTTGCCCAGGCCCACCTCGTCGGCCAGCAGCACCCGTCCGCGAAACTGCTTGAGCACCTTACGCACGGTTTCGATCTGATAC
>CBFCZJ010000591.1:0-1901 GCA_965602445.1 uncultured Desulfobacterales bacterium
CGTCGAGAATGACAAGATCCGGCCGGTCTTCTTTGATCATCTGTTTTCCCTCTTCCCCGTTGGTCGCCTCCAGGGGCGTGTAGCCGTGCTGTTCCAGCACCGTCACGGTAAACAGCCTTACGTCCGGATCATCATCGACTACCAGCACTTTTTTGCTCATTTGCTTTCCTCCTCGCCGCTGAATTGCGGTTTATCTTCTTCAAGAGATTCGCCATCGGCCGGCCGTGCCGGGAGATGGACCGTAAAGGTGGTTCCTTGGTCCAGCGTCGATTCGACTTCGATCCTTCCGCCGTGCTCCTCGACCAGCTTTCGGGTCACCAACAGGCCAAGACCGGTTCCGCGGTGTCCCTTGGTGCTGTAAAAAGAGGTAAACAGGGTTTTCTTCACCTCGTCGCTCATTCCCGAGCCGTTGTCTGAAACCGCAAACCGGACCATATCGGCGCCGTTTCTGGCTGTAGTCAACTGAACCTGCCACTGTTTACCCGTATTTTTGTCAAAAATACAAGCATCAACGGCATTGGAGGCCAAGTTCAGCATCACCCTGTGAATCGTTCTCGGATCCATGACCAGCTCGCCGACCTCGGGATCCAACTCCAGCGATATGGACACGGCGTTTCGCTCGGCCTTCTCCGCCACCAGAGACGCGACGTCTTCGACAATCTCGTTGGGACGGCAGGTTTCGTACTCCGGCTCCCGTTCCTTGGCATAATTGAGCATGTCCAGCACCAGGTCTGCGGTGCGGCCGATGTTTCGCTGGACCATTTCCCAGCCGGTTTTGAGTTTATCCGGATCTTCATTTTCAATGCCGATGTCGACCAGGTAGCTCCCGCCCTTGAGGCCGTGGAGAATATTCTTGATGCCGTGGGCGAGCCCGGCGACGGTCTCTCCCACGGCAGAAAGCCGTTCGGCATGGACCACTTCCTTTTCAAGCCGCTTGATCTCCCGAAGGTCCTGGAAAAATGCAACGCTGCCCACCACCTGGTCTTTTTCATGCAGCAAGGTTCCGGCAAAACGAACCGGAATCCGGCTCCCGTCCTTGATCGGAAGCGTCGTCTCCTGCCATGGAAGCTCGGCTCTCTGGTCATCGCCCGTCGATTCGCCGCGGAAAGATTCAATGATTTCCTTTGGCATGATCGATTTTGCCGGCATCCGGTCGACAACCTCTTCGGCCCGGTATCCGAATATCCGCTCGGCACTGGGATTGAAAAGGACGACCGTAAAATGCTTATCAGTGGCGATGATGCCGTCGTTGGAGGATCGGATCAACTTTGCCATGAAATTCGTTTTCCGCCGCAGCTCCCGGGTGGCCTCCTCGACCTTTTTTTCGAGGTTGACCGTATATTCCCGAAGCTGCTCCCGGATTCGAATCTTTTCTTCGGCACGTTTCAAGGCCAGAGACAGCGCCTCGTCGCGGATCGGTTTGTTGATAAAATCAGAGGCCCCGTACTTGAGGGCCTCGATGGCATTGTCGATGTCCCCGTGGCCGGTGATGATGATCACCTCGGCGTTTTCATCCTTTTTTTTGATGGCCTTGAGGACTTCAATCCCGCCCATGCCGGGCATCTTGATGTCGGTGAGGATGATCGCCGGCCGCTCCTTTTGAAATACCGCCAGGCCCTCTTTGCCGTTTTCAGCGGTCAACACCTCGTATCCGTCGGAGCGAAGCGAGCGGGAAAGCACCCGCAGGATGTCCGGTTCGTCGTCGATGAGAAGCAGACGGTTCATGAGTTACCTCACGGCCGGAAAGCAAAGCGTAAAGATGGTCCCTTCCCCTTCGCTGCTGTGGACTTCAATCGACCCGTCGTAGTCCTTTACGATCCCGTAGCTGATGCTCACGCCCAGCCCGGTTCCCTTGCCCACCTCCTTGGTGGTGAAAAACGGCTCGAAGATCTTCTCCTGGA
>CBFCZJ010000592.1:0-1898 GCA_965602445.1 uncultured Desulfobacterales bacterium
ACAGCAGCACGGCTGCGGTCAGCAAACTGATTTGAAGCCGCAGATCGGATGCGTCCTTCAAATAGGCTTTTTCGAAAAATCCGGCCCGGAGCACCCCTGCCTGTGAACCGAAAATCGGCCAGGCCACATCCAAATAGCGCTCCTCTTTCTCTGAGACGATCTTTTCGATCCTTCCTTGGCGGATGTCCATCGGTCGATTGGCGGCGATCAGCTCGACAGGCACCCCGGATTCGAAGGTGTGGCTCACCAACGTTTCGCCTTCAGTGATGAACAGGTAGGCCAATTCGGGATTGGTTCTCATCCGGTCGTCGAGGAGCTTGCGAAGTCCGACAATGTCGTTGAGCAGGATTTTGTCCGCCGCATCCAGGGCCAGATTGTGGGCAAGATTTTCGGCCTGGGCACTGGCCGTCTGCAACAGGCTTTGGGTGTACCGGTGGGTGACCACCTGGGAGATGATCAACCCGCTGGCGATCACGATGCCGGCGATGACCGCCGTCAACCGGGTGCGGATGCCGAAGGAAATCATTTCCGGGCCTCACGAAAAGCGGGCAGTTCGCGGTGAAGGAGCTGGGCCGGCTCGGACCAGCTTTCTTCCGAGTCGACGAAACGGTCGATCATCAGGGAATCCAGGATGCGGCGGCCTTCCTCGTCGGTGTGCATCAACAATAGCGCGCTGCGGATCTCCTGCTTCAATTCAGAAGAGAGCCGACCGGACACCACCAGCGGAGGGCTGCCGAACTTGATGGAACGGTCGATTACCCGGGTGCGGGACGTGTACACCGGATTGCGGGTATTGTAATATTCCCAGATGTGGCCGTCCACCGACGCGGCATCCACCAGCGATTTGGCCACGGCCATGATCGAATTGTCGTGGCTGTAGGTATAGGTGTAGCTCTGGAAAAAGGTGTCCGGAGTCTCCTGGATTCTCGAAAGCCAGTAGAAGGGAACCAGCGCCCCCGTATTGGAATCCGGATCAGTGAAGGCGAAACTCCTGCCCTTGAGCTGCTCGAAGCTGGCGATCGGGCTGTCTTTGCTGACAATGAGGTACGCTTGGTAGAACGGCTCTCCCCTGACAATCGGGGTGACCAGGGATTCGAATCCGAAATCGGTTTTGCCCGTGCCGTAGGGGCCGCTGCAGATAAAGGCGATGTCCAGCTTTCCGTCGAGGAAAAGCTCGTTGACCTCCCGGTAGGTCTTGCGCTGAACCAGACGGATGCGGCGATCGACACGCTTGCCGATAAAGTCGAGCAGTTCCCTATACCGGGAGAAGGTTTCCTTGGGAGAGACCATGGCAGCAACTGCCACGTTGAGGCGTTCTCCGGGCTCAACTTCGGCCGCCGCGCCCCCTGATTCCTGTACCCGAGAAAAATCGATTTTTTGATAGCCGTCGTCATCGCTGCAGCCGGCAGCGGAAGTTATCAGCGCTGCCGCAAAAATGGTGTACAGGACTGGCCGCATCCACGAGTTCAAATATTTTCGGCAGGCGGGTTTCAAAGTGTTTCGCCCATGCATGGCGCTGTCTATAAGGTGTTCCAAATGCGTCTCCAGATCTGTCTAATATTTGTACACAAGGCGTGTCCTTTCCATTATCAGATAAACGCTGTATTGCCAAACGCGCCGTGGCTGTCCATTGTCATGACGGGCCGCCGTCTCGGAGCCGAACGAGAGTTGCTCGGGGATGCAGCTTTCCTCGTCACGTTTATCGCGGACCAAGCGATTACATTGCCGATGGCGGTATTCTCGAAGAACACCGGATCGTTTTTCACCAGGCCGTCGATGCTCTCGAACCGAATCCGGAATTGATGGTCGAAAGCACTGCAGCCGAGCAGGATGGCCGCCAACAGGATCGGAGGAAAAAGATATTCGATTGGATTTTTGTTTTTTGCATGGGCCGGGGG
>CBFCZJ010000593.1:0-1890 GCA_965602445.1 uncultured Desulfobacterales bacterium
CATTCGGTCATTTGAATTTCGGATTTGTTTCGAATTTCGGATTTCGTGCTTCGAATTTAAAGTCAGTATCGATCTATCTACTTTGCCGGGTGGCTGCCAGAGGCTCTGCTCCTTGACCGGCTCCCGTTTATCCACCGGCGGCACCGGTGGGCCTTTTTTTCCACACCCTGTTGCCGAAAACACACACAACAGGGCAACGATCAGAATCACCGGCAAAATGGATCTTGCAGAAGACCAAAAGTGCCTAGAGTGCCTGGAGTTATGAGTGCCTAGAGTTTCGGAGTCGCTTCGCTCCGTCCTGATATATAAAAAAAGTGATAAATATTTTTTCATAAGTAATCCAGGCGGGCAGTCGACTCTAGGCACTCTAGTCACTTTAGGCACTCTAGGCACTTTTTCCACTATATCCACTCTCCATCTCCAACCTCTTCCGTGCCTCGCCAATGGCTCCCCTCACCGTATCGGCGGCGGTTCCGCCCTCGGATTTCCGCCGCTCCACGCTGTTTCGCACGTCCAGAAACGCGAAAACGTCGGCGGCGATCTGCCCCGAAAACTGCCGCAGCTCTTCCAGGGTCAGATCGTGAAGCTCCTTGCCCTTTCCTATGGCATATCCCACTGCGCGGCCGGCGCAGCCATGGGCCTCCCGAAACGGAATCCCCTTGGCCGCCAGATAGTCCGCCAGCTCGGTGGCGTTCAGATACCCGGTGGACGCCGCCCTTTCAGCCGCCTCCCGGTTGAAGGAAAGCCTTGGAAGCATCTGCCGGTAAATCTTCAGGCAGTCGGCAAGCGTGTCCACGGCGTCGAACAAGGGCGCCTTGTCCTCCTGCATGTCCCGGTTGTAGGCCAGCGGAAGCGACTTCATGAGCGTCAGCATCGCCACCAGGTCGCCGTAGACCCGGCCGGTTTTTCCGCGGACCAGCTCCGAGACATCCGGGTTTTTCTTCTGGGGCATGATGCTGCTTCCGGTGGCAAAGGCATCGGGGAGATCGACAAAACCGAATTCGGCCGTAGACCAGACGATGAGCTCCTCGGACAGGCGGCTGAGGTGCATCATACAGATGCTGGCCCCGGCCAGAAACTCCAGTACGAAATCGCGGTCTGCCACCGAGTCGATGCTGTTGGCCGAGACTCGGGAAAAACCAAGCAGCTCGGCCGTGCGGCGCCGGTCGATGGGATACGGGGTGCCGGCCAGGGCCGCACTGCCCAGCGGCAAAACGTCGATCCGTTCCAATCCGTCTGCAAACCGCTCCTCGTCCCGGGTGAACATCTCGTAATAGGCCATGAGGTGATGGGCCAGCAGCACCGGCTGGGCCCGCTGCAGATGGGTATAGCCGGGAATCAGAAAATCGATGTGGGCCTCTGCCGCTTCCACGAAAACCCTTCGAAGATCGGTGAGCAGCCCGATGATCTTCCTGGATTCATGGCGCAGGTACATCCGGACGTCCAGGGCGATCTGGTCGTTTCGGCTTCGGGCGGTGTGCAGCTTCATGGCCACCTTGCCGACCTCCTGGATCAGGCGGCTTTCGATGTGCATGTGGATGTCTTCGAGGCTGTCGTGGTACTGGAATTTGCCCCTTTCGATTTCCCGCTGGATCTTTCCGAGGCCTTCGATGAGCTGCGAGGCCTCTTCCTGGGAGATGATCCCGGTTTCGGCCAGCATGGTGCAGTGAGCGACGCTTCCTTCGATGTCATAGCGGTAAAGCCGCTTGTCCACTTGAATCGACGAGGTAAACGCCTCTACGCCGACATCGGTCTTTTCCGAAAATCTCCCGCTCCAGGGTTTGTCAGGCATTTTTGTAACCTTATGGTTGTTATTTTGTTTGATTAAGAATCCGCTGGGAGGCTGGAAAGCTGGGATGCTTGGAGGCCTGGTGCCTTCGGCACCGCTGG
>CBFCZJ010000594.1:0-1876 GCA_965602445.1 uncultured Desulfobacterales bacterium
CAAAGCCCCAAGGGATTTTAAGTCCCTTATGTCTACCTATTCCATCACCCAGGCATTTGAGCTGCTGAGCTGCTGAGCTGCTGAGGCAGGATTATCCGGAGTGGATGGTGATGTCAAGGACAGCCAAAGCACGAAATTCGAATATCGAAATCCGAAACAAATTCGAATGACCAAAATTCGAAATCCGAAAACAGGGGCACCTCTGGATGATATTTATTAAACTGATGGCTGTGCATCATCGGCCGCGTCTGTTTTGTTTGGGTCATTGTCTCATTCGAATTTTGGATTTGTTTCGAATTTCGTGCTTCGGATTTCGGATTTATTTCAAAATATCCTGGCTTCTCCGCGCGTGTCACGACTCAGCTCCCGGAGCGTAGCCGAATCCCAGCGCGTTTAGTTGGCCGGTCGCCAACAAAACGCATTCAACACCCCGTGGCACTTGCAGGCGGTGCTGAAGAGAATGTTTCCCGGTTCGGCCAGAATTTCGGTCGTGGCCTGCCGGAAAGCCACCAGTTGAAATCCGCCTACCCCGGGCGCAAGCTGCACGCTCACGATGGCCACCGAGCGAAACCCGGGCACGGCCATGGCCGAAAGGGTGTTGCACAAGATCTGGGGCCTGGACTCGCCGGTAACGGTGCAGACATCTTCCGGCTCGGGACAGTCTTCCGGGCATCGCCATGTCGCGTTGCTGGCAAACACCTGGCCCTGCTCGCCGCGGGTCGGGTTCGGCAGACAGGCTTCGGCTTCCCTGGGTACCGCCATCTCCTCGAATCGGTTTTCTCTGCGTATTTTCTGCCTCACCCATTCATAGGCCACGTGGATCGGCACGGCCGGCACGATCCAGTCTTCGGGGGCCATGCGCTTTTCGTTGAGAAGCAAAAAAGAAATGGCATCCATGGGGGCGGTCTCAAAGCCGAGATCGGCCGGGACTGTCAAGGCGTGCTTGTCGCAGTCGACCACGGTGATCTTGGCCTCGGGCGACTTTTCCCGCAGCCGCTGCGCCGCCCGCATCCCGAAGTTGCCCGCCCCGAGAATATAGATGTTGGATGTGGATGGAGTCGTCATGGGCGGTTAGGTACCATAGTTTTAGGGGGAACTCAATTGACGCATTTGATGGCTGGGAGGCTGGGTAAAAGATCCAGATGTCAGAGGTCAGAGGTCAGAGGTCCGGCCTTACGGTCTGCTGTCTTTTCGTCTTTCTGACATCTGACATCCGACCTCTGGCCGTTACGCGTCTTGTTGTCATCCCCCACCCGATCTGTTACAAAACCGCCATGTCAAACGATTCTGAGACACCTGCCGTCATTCTCGCTTCGGCGTCGCCGCGGCGAAAATACCTGCTGGAACAGGCCGGGCTTTGCATCGAAGTGATCCCTGCCGACATCGACGAAGGGGCCATCGAGGAGGCGGATCCGGCCGCCCGGGTGTGCGCCCTGGCCGAGGCCAAGGCGATGCGGATCGCCGAAGACTACCCGGCCCGGTGGGTCGTCGGGGCGGACACGGTGGTGGTGATCGACGGCAGAATTCTTGGAAAGCCGGTGTCCGAAAATGATGCGAAAAAAATGCTGATGCGTTTATCGGGCCGCACCCACCAGGTCTACACCGGCTATGCGCTGGTCTGTGCGGCAAGCGGAAAACGCTTTTCCGAGGCGGTCTGCACCGACGTCCGCTTCAAGGACTTGAACGACCACGAGATCGACTGGTACGTTCACACCGGAGAGCCGTTCGACAAGGCCGGGGCCTACGCGATCCAGGGCATCGGCACGTTCCTCGTCAGAAGCATCAGCGGTTCGTACACCAACGTGGCGGGCCTGCCGGTATGCGAGGTGATCGAGCGGCTGATCGCCGAAGGGGTCGTCGGCTGGACGGCCGAGGG
>CBFCZJ010000595.1:0-1864 GCA_965602445.1 uncultured Desulfobacterales bacterium
AAGTAGAGCGCTGCCGAATTCAGATTCTGGAAGTCGGTACCTACGAATGCTAAAAACTATGACCGGCTGGCGCCCATGTAAAGGGGGAGAAAACTGTATATTTTAGTGGCACTGAATTTGCCCCTGTTCTCAATACAGGTCGTTTGGATTTCAAACCGTCGGACAGATTCGCCATTCCTGCGCAAATCTGACAGATCCAGCGAGGAATATTATCACTTTAGCCCGATTTTTATCAGCAAGCTGGCCACAACATTTAGCGGCGAACATTACGGCACCTCGAGATCGTTCAGGGAGCGGGGCTATTTTTGCTCCCACTTGAACTGGAACTCGATCTCCTCCTTGTCGCCTTCGCGCTCGTGTTCGATGTTGAATACCGCATCGGCGGGAACGGCGATTCTTTCTCCGCCGACTCACTATGAGCAGCGGGGTCTGGGTTGCCTTGGGGTCATGATGCTCACCGATTGGTTTTGTTCGGAGCTTAGGTCAAGACTTAGCAAAATGAGGACAGATGTCAAGGAGAGGGGATGCTCGTTGAGGAGACGCTGAGGATTTTTTATGGTATATAGGGTTTGTCAGAATTCGGTTTTGTTTCGGTTGCCGCGACGATTCAGGAAAATCAGCCAGCTGATCGGATTTTACCGTATCGGAAAATCAGCCGATGGAAAGAACCAAAAAAGACGAGCGCCCTTTCGCCGTGGATAAGGACCTGATCGCTCTTTTCCTGAAGATGTCGCCCGAGGAGCGGCTCAAGGCAAATGACAATGCCGTGCGCGCGATATTGGAGCTGAGAGATGGCTTCGAAAAGCGGCAAGAAGACTGAGCCTGATCTAAGCGCGATCCTGGAGGAAACCCTGCGGCAGGTGGAGCGCAAAACATAGGCGGGATCCCCTGCCGACAGGCTATCTCCCCACCGGGCAGACGAATTCGCATTTTCTGCAGTATTTTGTCGGACCGGGGGCGCCGGAAGCGCTTTTTTGGCTTTCTGCAATGTCCTTTTCCATCCGGACATTGCAGATCTTCCTGTCGTAGGCGCCGTCTCTGGCGGGCAGGTCCGGAAAATCGGAGAACGATGAAAACACAGCGGCCTTCTCATCCATCGCATGCTCCGGGCAGACCTTTCTACAGTTCACGCGGCAGTCAGCGCAGGGGTCGAACTCGATGGGGCCGGTGGGGGTCAGGTCTGCATCGAGAAATAGGGCCCGCAGCCGGATACGCGGTCCGCAGCCCGGGGTGATCAGCAGGTTGTTTTCCCCGATGCATCCGAGCCCGGCCAGGACCGCCGCATCTTTTAAAAAGACCCCTCCTTTTTCGACATAGTAGTGAAGCTTCCGGGTCGATATGTTCAGATCGGCTTCGATCCGCTTTCGGGTTTTTTCGATGATGTCGATCAGCATCCGGTTTCCCGGCGTTCCTTTGCCGTCCCACCAGTCGAGCTCGGGTCGGTCTTTGGGGTGGGACAGGCCGATGACCAGGGCGGATCTTGCCGAATCGGGCCAGTGAAACAATTCATGGACCGGCAGTGCCTCTTCCCGGGTGGTGCCCACGCCGGAGTAATCGTCCATCTGCGTGTAGATCACATGGGAAGGGGACGACTTCAGTGCCCTGACATCGGCGATGCCGGCGATGGTCGCCCCGTTTTCGATGGCGATGTCGATGATGGCTTGTTCGATCTGCTTGGTCATATATCGCTCCTTTTTCGGACCAGCGTAGCAGAAAAGAGGCTGGTGTCAATCGCCGGCCGGACCCCCATCTTATGTGAAACTAGGCCAAAATGGCATAGTTTTACCCTTGATCAAACTGGTCGGCGCAGCCGGCCAGAGGCGGCGCTCGTATGAAACTTCGGTTGAAGCCGCGGTTTTTGTAG
>CBFCZJ010000596.1:0-1852 GCA_965602445.1 uncultured Desulfobacterales bacterium
ACCAAGGAGGATTCAATGGCGGAAGACAAAACCCAGTTGGCCGTGGTCGGCGGCGGTCCGGGGGGATATGCGGCGGCGTTCATGGCCGCTGACCTCGGGCTGGAAGTCGCTCTTATCGATCCGGAGGAAAATCCAGGCGGCGTCTGCCTGTACCGGGGATGCATCCCCTCCAAGGCCCTGCTTCACGCTGCCAGGGTGATTACCGAATCCCGAGAGGCGGAAAATTTCGGCATCGCCTTCGGCAAGCCGAAGGTCCGGATCGAAAAGCTTCGAGAATGGAAAAACGGCGTCGTCTCCCAGCTGACCGGAGGCCTGGGCCAACTCGTATCCCGCCGAAAAATCCGGCATATCCGCGCAACGGCCGCCTTTGCAGACGATCATGCCCTGACTGTCGAAGATACGGATGGAAAAGAAAGCCGGCTTTCCTTCGAACATGCGATCGTTGCCACCGGATCGCGCCCTACACTGCTGCCGGACTTCGACGTGGAGTCGGACCGGTTCATGACCTCCTCCGAGGCACTCGATCTTCACGATGTTCCCAAGAAGCTGCTGGTGATCGGCGGCGGATACATCGGCCTTGAAATCGGAACGGTGTACGCCGCGCTCGGATCGGCGGTCACCGTGGTGGAGATGACCGGCGGGCTGCTGCCGGGGGTGGACAAAGACCTGGTCCGCATCGTGAAAAAACGGCTTGCGGAAAATTTTTCGGAGATTTTGCTCGAAACCAAGGTCGTCGAGTTCAAGGAGCAGAAGAACGGTATTCTCGCCACCCTCGAAGACGCCGAGGGCAGCCGTCAGAACCGTTTATTCGACAAGGTGCTGGCGGCCGTCGGCCGTCGTCCGAATTCGGAAGATCTCGGACTGGAGAACATCGGAGTGGAGCTGGACGACCGTGGTTTTGTCAAGGTGGACAATCAGCAGCGGACCGGCGTGTCTACGGTATTTGCCATTGGGGACGTGGCCGGCGAGCCGATGCTGGCCCACAAGGCATCCTATGAAGGAAGACTGGCCGCTGAAGTGATCAACGGTCGAAACATCGTACGGGATTATGCAGCCATTCCGGCGGTGGTCTTTACGGATCCCGAGATTGCCTGGGCGGGATTGACCGAAGCCGAAGCGAAAAAGCAGGGCCGCAAAGTCGAAGTGGCCCGCTTTCCCTGGGCGGCATCGGGGCGCGCCCTGACACTGGGCCGCACCGATGGTTTGACCAAGCTGCTGGTCGACAAGAAGTCCGAACGGATTTTAGGCATCGGTATCGCCGGTGTCGGGGCAGGGGAGCTGATCGCCGAAGGGGTCGTGGCCATCGAAATGGGAGCGGCGGCCCAAGACCTCGGCCTGACGATCCATCCCCATCCGACCTTGACCGAAACCCTGATGGAGGCCGCGGATGCCTTCGAAGGCACCGCCACCCACATCTACCGACCGAAGAAGAACAAATAATTGGTCCTTGGTCAGTTCCATTAAATCCGAAATTCGAATATCGAAACTCGAAACAAATCCTAATGACCAAAATTCGAATGATCAAAACAACTACAGCTTTTCAGAGATTCCATTCGCCCTTGTTTGGGTCATTCGGTCATTCGAATTTCGGACTTGTTTCGAATTTCGGATTTCGTGCTTCGGATTTTTCATTCTTCATCAGTTATGGCAGCGCCAGATGCCTCTGACCTGGCCCTGAAGATCAGGATTTGCAGACAGCATTAAATTTCGTTCATCTGGTTGAGGGCCGCCTCGATCTTGTCTTTCTTGTTGCCGATGATCACCTTGTCGCCGACGACCGTGGTCGGAAACGTTACTCGGGAGTTGTATTGCTTTACCTGCTCGACCACGCGCTTTCGTTCATCGCCTTCGA
>CBFCZJ010000597.1:0-1846 GCA_965602445.1 uncultured Desulfobacterales bacterium
TGCTCCGCGACGAATTCAAGCTGCCACTCGCTCTCGGCCAGATAGGCCAGGTTTCCTTCCGCATCCAGGGCCAGGTTGGACCGACGGGCCTTTTCAAAAGCGCCCAGCCGCTTTTTGTCGCTGCAGTTCACCCACCGGGCGACGGTGTAGTTGACCGGCTCATAGGTAGCGTCGACGCCGTATTCTGCCTTGAGCCGCGCCATGGTCACTTCAAACTGCAGCACCCCCACCGCCCCCAGAATCAAATCGTTTCCGACAAGCGGCCGGAAGAGCTGCACCGCCCCTTCCTCGACGAGCTGGTCGACCCCCTTTTTGAGCTGCTTGGCCTTGAGGGGGGATTTGAGCCGCACCCGCCGGAAGAGTTCCGGGGCGAAATTCGGGATGCCGGTAAAGGTCAGGGGCTCTTTTTCCGAAAACGTGTCGCCGATCCGAATCGTTCCGTGGTTGTGGATCCCGATGATGTCTCCGGGCCATGCCTCCTCGGCCAACGCCCGGTCCTGGGCCATGAAGATGATCGGGTTGGCAATCTGGATGTCCTTGCCGATCCGGTGGTGGCGCAGGCGCATCCCCCGCCGGAAGCGGCCCGAGCAGATGCGCAAAAAGGCGATGCGGTCACGGTGGGCCGGGTTCATGTTGGCCTGGACCTTGAAAACGAAGCCGGAAAATGCGTCCTCGTCCGGGGAAACCATGCGGGTAACGGCCGGCCTGGGCAGGGGGGCGGGCGCAATGTCCACAAAAGTGTCGAGCAGCTCCCGCACGCCGAAGTTGTTGACCGCGCTGCCGAAAAATACAGGGGTCTGGCTCCCCTTGAGAAAATCATCCATATCGAAAGGATTGGCCGCCCCTTCGAGCAGGGCCACGTCCTGCCTCAGCCGGTCGGCCTGGTCTTCCAGGATCTCGTCCAGGAGGGGGTCGGCCAGGTCGTTGATGGTCACGGCGTCGTTGGGAAGGCGTTCCTGGCCCGGTTTGAACAGGGTCAGTTCCTTTCGGTGGAGATTGTAGGTTCCCCTGAATCGCTTGCCCATGCCGATGGGCCAGGAAAGCGGGGCGCACTCGATCTGCAGCGCCTCTTCGATGTTGCCCAGGATATCGAGGGGCATCATGCCCTCACGGTCGAGTTTGTTGATGAAGGTCAGAATCGGCGTGTTTCTCATCCGACAGACTTCCATCAGTTTCCGGGTCTGGGTTTCGACCCCCTTGACGCTGTCGATGACCATCACCGCGCTGTCCACGGCGGTCAGCACCCGGTAGGTGTCCTCGGAAAAATCCTGATGGCCGGGGGTGTCCAGCAGGTTGATCTCGTAATCACGGTAATTGAACTGCATCACCGAGCTGGTGACGGAAATCCCGCGTTCCTGCTCGACGGCCAGCCAGTCGCTGGTGGCATGCCGGCTGGCCTTGCGGGCCTTGACCGATCCGGCCAACTGGATCGCTCCACCGAAAAGCAGCATTTTTTCAGTGAGGGTCGTTTTGCCGGCATCAGGATGGCTGATGATCCCGAACGTGCGGCGCCGGCCGATTTCCCGGCGGCGGGAGTGATGAGACGATGGTTGCATGCGTACGATCCATTTTGAGAGTTCTGTGCTTCTGCGCCGGCAGCCCGGCAACGATCATAAAGACAGCAGGAAAAAAAGGAAACCTCAGGGAGGCGTCAGGAAGGTCGATGCCCGTGCGGGGCTTCGTCGGACAGACGGCAGAAGCCGACCAAGATCATCGCTCGGGCGGGTAGAGCAAAGGGGTGAAAGTATTCTGCACATGGTTCCTTTTAATATGGCCGCGGATGGTTCTTGTCAATACATTATAAACGATCCAGCCTGACCGATGCTTGTTTTTATTGACTTTTATG
>CBFCZJ010000598.1:0-1839 GCA_965602445.1 uncultured Desulfobacterales bacterium
ATTCAAGATTCAAGATTCTCCGGCGGGAGATTTATATGAATCTTTTGGTCTTAACCGGCCAGTTTGATCAAGAATGAAACTTCCCCCGAAGCCTCTGCCGATGTAGTGAACGGCCTCCGTGCCGTTCATGAAGGCACGACACCCGACTTCGCCTCCGGCTACGCACGGCCAGGCGGAGGTCGTGCCCTACAAAAACCCCGGCTTCGACCGAAGTTTCATACAAGCCTCATCATTCAGTCGATACGTTGATACGAGAAAATTCGGTATTTGTAAACGCTTCGACCGGTTTCTCGGAAGTGTTGCGCTTTTTGCCAAGACAGGTAGAATAGAAAACGGCTTATTGATTCTTTCCCATTTGACGATCCAACGAATCGACCGAATAGTCCAAGCGGGATGCTGCGATGAAAATCGAAAAGTACGTGGTGACGATGCTCGTAGACAACGAGCCCGGGGTAACGGCGCGGGTTTCCGGCCTGTTTGCCAGCCGAAATTACAATATCGAAACCATCTGCGGCGCTCCCACCGCCAATCCGAAGATGTCGCGGATTACCATTACCACCGCGGCCAATCCAGAGCAGATGGAGCAGATCATGAAGCAGCTTCGCCGGCTGGTCAACGTGATCAAGGTCCGGGACATGACCGGGGAGAATGCGGTCCGTCGCGAAATGGCACTGATCTGCGTGCAAGCCGGGAAAAAGGATCGGGAAGAAATCCGGAAATTGGTGGAGACGTTTCGGGCGAAGATTGTCGACACCGGTGCCAGTCATTTCATTGTCGAGGCCACCGGAAGGCAGGAAAAACTCAATGCCCTGATCAATCTGCTCGACCCCTTCGGGATCAAGAAACTGAGCCGTTCCGGGATGCTGGCCCTGTACCGCGAGCCGGAATAAAATGGCTTTGCCGTTTTGTAAGGCGCGGCAAAACTGCGCAAACATTCCCCAAAAGTAAGCAGGCCGTCAAGACCGGAATCCGGTCTTCCGGCGGCCCGCCAACTCCCGGGTCAGCCAGGCGGGATCGTCGGTCAAGATGCCGTCGACCCGGGCAGCCATCATTTTGTTCAACGTTGCTTCGTCATTGCAGGTGTAGACGAACACCTCTTTTCCGATGCCGTGGGCCCATTTCACCAGCCCCGGCGAAACGCCTCCGACATGGATGCAAAAAGCGCTTAGATGCTTTAAGAGGTGTTCGGGGGCCTGTTTCAGGCGTTTTGCACCGGCCTTGGATACATCCAGCACCAGCTGCAGATCCGGGGCCCTGCCGCCGACGTATCGCAGGATTTCTTGATCGAAGGACAGGATCCGGAACGAATCGCGGTGCCTTTCATACTTTGCATCGGCCAGCGTCCTCAGGACATTGTCTGTCAATCGAACTCCCCTCCCGGAATTTCGATCGGCCTTGAACACCTTGATCTCGATGAACAGCCGCGTGCGACCGGCAAGCATTTCCAGCATTCGGTCAAATCCAAGGACGGGCTCGCCGGCAAAGGCCGGATCAAACCAGGAACCGGCATCCATCTCCTGCAATTTTTCCCAGGGCAGGTCCGCCACGCGGCGCCTGATTCCGGCGATCTTTTTCAGCGTCCGGTCATGGAAGAGCAGTGCAACCCCGTCTGCGCTCATCTGAACGTCTAATTCGACGCCGTCGATCGGATGGGCCACTGCCCGGTCGAATGCAGCCGCCGTGTTTTCCGGCGCCTCTGCCCGTGCGCCCCGGTGGGCGATGATCAAAGGACGACTCAATGCGTCGGCAACTCCTTCCCGTGAATCTTGAATCTTGAACCTGGGACCTTGAACCTCGCCGTTACCGGACCCGGGGGCAGCCGCCGCGCAAACCGTACTT
>CBFCZJ010000599.1:0-1836 GCA_965602445.1 uncultured Desulfobacterales bacterium
AGCAAAAGCGCTGGGACTATTTGCCCGGAGCCCATCGACCGCCGGATCGGACGATCCGGAATTCGGTCCAGAACCTGTCCGCCGGGCGGTGTCGGCAGCGGGATCAAAACAGCGGCCATCGGGGCAGAGGGCCGTACCGGGCGCCTGCCTTCGACGCCCCCTACCGGGCTGGAAACGATGACGATCACCCGGCAACGCTCCAAAATTCGTGAAGAAGCGTCTTCGGCCTGGAGGCTGCGGGCGTCTTGTTCACTGATCACCAGGTTGGTCTTGGCCAGCCCCCGGACCTGTTCGACGTCTTTGACGATGAATCGTCTGCGTTTTTTCCGGGGAGGGTCTTCTCCGGCCTCAGCCGGCGAAGGAAAGAGCAGGCGGGAAAGCCATTGGTCGGCATCGGAGCGCGAGAGTTGAAGCCGCTCCGACGGGCCGGTCATGGTGACGTATCGGACCATTCCCCGCTGTTTGAGGGCCCCTTCGTCGACCCGGTCCAGATCGTAGACGATGCGGCCGCTATCGGTCAGGACTTTGGGAAACAATGCCGGCGTGAGCGGCTCGAGGCCGGCCGGCCGGCGGGCGTCTAAAACGAGCCACGGTGCATCGTCTGCCTCGGGACCCTCGCCGCCACTTTTCGGAAGTTTGTCCCACTTAAGCGGCCGGTCTTTGAGAGCTTCGACAAGCCGACCGGTCAACCCCTGGATTCCGGTCATGGGCGATCGCAGCACCACTTCGTAATAAGGAGAGGAAACGCCCTCGACAAACACCTGCCGGTGCTCGGTGAAGTGGATCAGGGCGTTGAGTTCGATGACCACAGGGCCGGCGCCCAAATCCGCCAGGGATCTTCGATCGTCGAGATGGACGCCCGCGGCGATCTTGAGAATCGATTGGAGGGCAATGATTTTGCCCGCCCGCCGGGCCATGGGGCGGGATCCGGAGTGGCGGTCCAACATCCCGCGGCCAACCCCGTAAATCGCCATTTCATCCCAGTCGATCCAGCCGTTGCTGTAAGACTCGACATACGGGGAAAAGGCCGGGGATTCAACACAGAGGCCGGCGGCGGGAAGCGCGGTTAACACCGCCAGCACCAGGAAGACGAGTTTTCGGATTGTCTGCATCGCCATGCCGCTCCGGGTCGAGGTTCAACTCAGTTGTGCCGGAGACGCTATCATATTCGCCTTGCCAGAACAACCGGCCCGTCCAGGGCTCCGTCAAGACCCAAAAAACGGAGGGCCACGCTCCGTCGCGGCCGCCCCCGGTCGGACGCGGCAGAGCGCGTCCCTCCGGTGGCGCGTGACTTTGGCGAAGCTCTTCCGGCCGGCTGCGGTTGACTTCCCGGCCGGTTGCCGATAGAGCCACGGTAGACAACAACCCGATCCATGAAAGAGGAGAGACGCCCATGAGCCATCACCACGACCCCCACGATCCCCACGACCATCCCCACAGCCATGATCACGGCCATTCCCACGGCGAAGCCGGCGAAATGCCCTTCAACGAGAAGATCGCGCGGCTCCTGGACCACTGGGTGCAGCACAACGACGATCATGTCCGCTCTTACCGGCAATGGGCCGAAAAGGCCCGGAGCCACGGTCTTGCCGAAACGGCGGCCGCCCTCGACAAGGCGGCGGAGACCACCGCCGCGGTCACCGAGGCTTTTCACGAGGCACGGGCCTCGGTTCCCGATGCGTGATCCTGCGAGAGCGCCTGGCAAAACAACGTCCCGATAGCAAGGGGTGACGTTTAATGCAGTCTGGAAATCCTGGTCCTTAGGGCCAGGTCAAAGGCATCTGGCTTTGCCATAGCTGATGAAGAAGGAAAAATTCGAAGCACGAAATCCGAAAT
>CBFCZJ010000600.1:0-1831 GCA_965602445.1 uncultured Desulfobacterales bacterium
TTCCGATTGCAGCAGTCCTCTGGGTGCTGACTGGGTTGTCAATCACATCCAAAATCGCTTGGTCCAAGCGCTCTAAATTCTTTTTTAAGAAAAGAAGCTCTGAAAAATCAAAAGAATATCCGTCATTTCAACATTTTTGAAAAATTATGATAGGGATTGTCCAACAACCGTGTCATCGCTATGGAGCTTCAACGCGCCAAGCACTCCGAGGCTGTTCAAACGGAACGGAATTCTGACAATCCCTATAAAACTTCGATTGCCAGATGGAAGTGAATTGGGTATGCCAATAATATCCGGGTTAGAGCGCTTGGGGTGCGGCTTATAGAGCCGAATCGATGCGCTCAATCAATTGTCAACCCTTGATATCGGAACGTTATTTTGACAAGCGCTCTATGATTGACGACAAGTGCTCATCGGCCTCCATTTGCATCGGCGTCATTTCCGATACCCATGGAATGCTTCGGCCCGAGGCGGCCGCGGCACTTTCCGGGGTCGACTTGATTCTGCATGCCGGCGACATCGATGCCTCCCCGGTTCTGGAGCAATTGGAGAAGATCGCGCCGGTAAAGGCCGTATGCGGCAACATGGACTTCGGTCCGCTGCGGGAGCGCCTGCCTGAAACCGAGGTGGTCGAAGTCGGAGATCATCTCCTGTATCTCCTGCACGATATCGGAAGGCTCGATCTGGATCCGGAGGCGGCCGGCTTTGATGCCGTCATCTTCGGCCATTCCCATCGGCCTTACCTGGAGCAAAAGCAAGGGGTCCTGTTTTTGAACCCCGGCAGCGCCGGTCCGAAGCGATTCGGAAAGCCGGTATCCGTGGCCCGCATCGTTGCCGCAAACGGGCGATTGTCGGCCCGGGTGATCGAGTTGGACGTATGATACAATCACTGCCACCGTCTTTGCTGGACCAGCTCTACGACGGGGTCTATTTCGTGGACCGCAGCCGGCGGATTACGTATTGGAACAAGGCGGCCGAGAGGCTCACCGGGTACGCGGCCCACGAGGTGATCGGGAAACGATGTGCGGACGACGTTATGGTTCATGTGGACGGCGAGGGCAGTCGACTGTGTGAAAAAGGATGCCCCCTGGCGGCGACCCTGGAAGACGGACGGGTCCGAGAGGCGGATCTTTTCTTGCGTCATAAGACCGGTCATCGCATGCCGGTGGCGTTGCGGGTCGCCCCCCTCCGCGACGAGGGAGGCGAAATTGTGGGTGCGGTCGAGATTTTCAACGACAGTTCGGGAAAGTTCGATTTGCAGCACCTGGCGCGTCTGGAAAGAGAAGCATTGCTCGATCCGCTGACCGGCCTTGCCAACCGCCGGTCCCTGCAGCGCCATCTGGAGGGCCGTATGGAGGAGCTGCGGCGCTACGGCCTCGGTTTCGGCGTGCTTTTTATCGACATCGACCGGTTCAAGCAAATCAACGACACCCATGGTCATGCCGTGGGCGACCGCGTTCTTCAGATGATCGCAAGGACCCTGTCCGTCAATCTGCGTCCATTTGACGAGGTGGGCCGATGGGGGGGCGAAGAGTTCGTGGCCGTGGTGGCCAACGTGGACAGCCACGCCCTGTCCCTTGTCGCAGAGCGTTTGCGGATGCTTACGGAGGCCTCAGGCCTGGATACGGAAACCGGTCGGGTGAGGGCGACAGTCTCCATCGGTGCGGTACTGGCCACCGCCGAGGAAAGCGTCGAGCTGATCCTGGAAAGGGCCGATCAACTGATGTATCAGAGCAAGATCGCCGGCCGGAATCAGGTCTCGTTGGGGGTGTAATGACGCCTGAAGATTCTGGTCCTCAGGGCCAGGTCAGAGGCAATTAGCGCTGCATTT
>CBFCZJ010000601.1:0-1830 GCA_965602445.1 uncultured Desulfobacterales bacterium
GAGACTGTAGTTGGTCATCGCGTGGGGGCGGTTGGAGAGCATATCGACGCGGATCTTGACCAGGCCGCCCCGCGCCGTCTTGCCCAGCATCACGCAGCTGTCCTGGTTCTCGTAGGCGTCGCCGCGGGGATCGACGTAGTGGTGCCCGCTGCCCTCGCAGGCCACGCGGACCACGCGATCGTCCAGCCACTGGAGGACCGGGCCCAGGCTGTGGGTGGGGTAGGTGATACCGTCGATGCCGCCGTCCGGGAGCATATCGAAATCGTCTCCGGCCGCCGGAAGGGTCAGCATGAAAAACATTCAGGAGAAAAACCATGAAACACGTCAGACTGGATTACGGGGATGGACACATGCAGGTCGACCTGCCGGATACGGCCGTGGTGGTCCGATACGGCAAAACATACAGCGACCCCCCCAAAGTGGACCCCTTTGAGGCCACACGCAAGGCCCTCAAGGCACCGCACGGGTTTGCACCGCTCAATGAACTCGGCGGTCCCGACAAAAAAGTGGTGATCGCCTTCCCGGATCGGGTGAAAGGCGGCGCCCACCCCCATGCCCATCGCAAAGTGGCGATTCCGATCATTCTGGAGGAGCTGATCAAGGGCGGCACCCAACTGGAAAATATCACCTTGCTGTGTGCCATGGGACTGCATCGCAAGAACACGTTGGAAGAGTGGTACGGGTATCTCGGCAAGGAGATTGTGGACCGGTTTTATCCCGACCGGCTGGTCAATTACGACTGTGAGGCGCCCGACCTGCTGGACCTGGGACAAGATGAAATGGGCAACCGGGTTCAGTGCAATCGTCTGATTGCCGAGGCCGATCTACCCATCGTCATCGGTCACTGTGCCGGCAATCCCTACGGCGGTTACAGCGGCGGCTATAAAATGATCGTCACCGGGATGTCCGGTTGGCGATCGATTGCATCGCACCATTGCCCGTCTACGATGCATCGTGAGGATTGGCTCGGTTCTTCCACCGATTCTCACATGCGCAAACAGTTTCGCTCCATCGGTCAGGCCATGGAAAAAGGTATCGGGAAGAAATTCTTCGCCGTGGATGCCGTACTCGGTCAATTCGCCGATGTTCTGGATGTGCAGGCCGGCGAGCTCTCGCTGGTCGAGGATAGTACCTGGCCCCTGGCGGATCGGCGGACCCACGTGGCGCTGGAAATGAAAGAACCGGCGGATGTGCTGGTGATCGGTTTGCCGAGGAATTTTCACTACGGCCCGGGCATGGGCACCAATCCCATTTTGATGAGTCTGGCCATCGGCGGGCAGCTTTCGCGGTGCTGGAACGCCTTCAGAAAAGGCGGGGTAATTATTGCGGCTTCGATATGTGACGGATGGTTCAACCCCCATTGGTTTCCCTCCTATGCGGAAACGTACAACGATCTGGTAACATACTGCTCTGCCGCGGATTACCTGACATCGAAGGATGCCGCTGAAATCGTCGAACGCTACGAATACCGGTTTCAGTACTCCAACAACTACACCTATCATCCGTTCCACGCCATGTCGATGATCAGCGGCGGCAGCGTGCCGCACCTGTGGACATCGGCCGTTTACATCGTCGGACCCCAAGCACCCAACTATGCCCGGGGCATGGGATTTACGCCGGTCAAAACGTTTGAAGAGGCCCTGAGCAGCGCAAAACGATGGGTAGGCAAAAACCCCCGAATTCTTTGCACGCCGGAGTGCTTTTCCGGTGGCGGTGCGGTGCATTTGCACCTGAAGAACCGATAAGGAAGACAACGATTCGATGCGAAAAGGAAAGGAGTATCCATGCGGGAAGTGGGCCTGTGCGGAGCCGGCGTCATGGGGCGAGCCG
>CBFCZJ010000602.1:0-1829 GCA_965602445.1 uncultured Desulfobacterales bacterium
GATGCGGTCGAGCCGCCGGAGAAAGAAGACGCCTGCGTCTGCCGATAAATCCGCTATCCATCGGCCGACATATTCCAGGGTCCTTCTGTATAACCGCAAAGCGGAAGCGAAAATGCAGGGATCGGGACGCTACGGGATGGAGATCGGTTCTGAGCAATGGCGGCGGCACCTTCGGCGGGGCGCCGAAGCCCTGGATGTCTCCGTCACCGGCCAGCAGCTCGATGCGTTCGCCCGGCATGCCGAAGAGCTTCTTTACTGGAACCGGCGAACCAACCTGACCGCCATCACCGACCCGGCCCAGGTGGCGGTCAAGCACTTTGTCGATTCCCTGGTGCCGGCACGCTTCATTGCAGATGATGCGACGGTGTTGGACATCGGCTCCGGTGCCGGATTTCCGGGCATTCCGTTGAAGGTGGTCCTGCCGAATCTGAAGGTTGCGCTGGTCGATGCGAGCCGGAAAAAAATCACTTTTCTGGGGCATGTGATCCGGCTTCTGGGGCTGACCGATATCCGCGCGGTTCATTTTCGAACCGGGCCATCGGTGTCTGTCGATCAGGCGCGGGCGGTTTTAGGAATGGGCTATGACGTCGTCATCAGCAGGGCTCTGGGGTCGCCCGAGGCGCTGGCCCCCATGGCCTTGCCGCTGCTCGGAGATCATGGCATGATCATTTCGATGCGCGGCAAGGCGGTGCCGGCTTCGAAAGCCGTCGGCATGCGAATCGGGCCGCTGATCGTTGCTGACGCTTGCGACTACCGGCTGCCGTACGACGGGCCGGGCCGGAGCCTGTGGTGCCTGAAAGCGGGGCGATCCCATCGCTGAAGCGATTGGATCGATGTAAGAAAACTTCTGTCACGGGAGAAACAGAAAAAATGGGGAATCGGGTTTCGATCTCAGCTGGAAGATTCGGTTTTTTCCTGATCGTGCTTCTATTTTGCACAGAGCCTGCAATGGGGTCGGATCAATTCGTTCCGGCAGGGGATAAGGCCCCGGACCAGGAAAAGCGGTCCTGCATCCAGGAGGTGGACGGCTACGCCTACCTGTCCGAGGAGAAGACCCTTTCCCAGATTCGTTCGGCGGCCTTTGCCAACGCCAAACGGCAGGCCGTTGAAAACGCCCGCACCTTCATCCGCTCCAAGACGCAGGTGGAAAACTTCGAACTCAAATCCGACAAGGTCACGGCCAGCACCGAAGGGGCGGTGACGGTGCTGGAACAAAAGGACTTGGGCATCGAAGACAACCAGCGCTACCATGTCTGGATCAAGGCCGAGGTGGAATACGATCTGCAGCCCCCAGGCCCGGATTCTGAAACCGCGGAGGCCGGCGTCCTTGCCGGAAACGGCGGGCCGCTGACCGTTCGGGTCTGGACCTCCCAGAAGACATACCGGCAGGGGGAGGCCATTGAAATCTTTTTGCAGGGAAACCGCAGCTTCTACGCCCGGATCGCGGATATCACCGCCGCCGGCGATATCATCCAGCTGCTTCCCAACGCCTACCGGAGCATCAACCGCTTCGAGGCGGGGAAGGTCTACAAGATACCGGACGAGGGCGACCGGTTCTCCCTGGAGGTTTCTCCCCCTTACGGGGTGGATCAGATCGTGGTGTATGCCTCGGAGGCCCCCCTGGGGGAGGTCGACATGGAATCGGTGGGCCAGGGACTCGGAAAATACCGTGGGTCGCGGGAGTCTTTCTCGATCCGGACCCGGGGAATCACCGTTTCGGCAACCGGCCCGGCATCCGCTCCCGGCCCGGCGCCGGCCGGGGCCGAATTCTACGAGGCCGTGTGGAATCTGGAGACCCGGCCCTAGTATGCTGGGAAGCTGGGATGCTG
>CBFCZJ010000603.1:0-1827 GCA_965602445.1 uncultured Desulfobacterales bacterium
ACTATGATATTAAATGGTTAAAAAGATATATTAAAATTTACCCGGACAGCAATGACTACATTTCGATAAAATCGACATAGAAGAAGTTCTAAATCTGATTCGGTCACATATCGATTAACGCTAACGGAATCTGATCGTTGATTGAGAAACAGTTCCAAAAACATACGAATAAAATACCGGCCCAAAGGACCAGGTTTTTCATGGTAAAATAAAAATATGAATCCTGATAAAAACGATCAAATACCCACTTTTCACGCGCAATCGGCCCAACAGGTGCTTGATCGGTTTGGAGTCGATCCCGAACACGGCTTGAGCAATCAGGATGTAAAACAGCGGCGCGAGACCTACGGCCCCAATAAACTCCGCCAAGCCAAATCCCGCAGCGTCCTGCAGATCCTGCTCGAACAGTTTAAAAGCATGGTGATCCTTGTTTTGTTAATCGCCGGAACGGTGGCATTTGCTTTTCGGCATTGGGCCGAGGGCATTGCCATTGCAGCCGTACTGATGGTCAATGCGACCATCGGCTTTTTTACCGAATGGAAAGCCGTACGTTCCATGGAGAAGCTCCGAGCCATCGGCGGGGATACCATTCGTGTGCGCCGTGATGAAGAAGATCGAGAAATAGACAGTCAAGATCTGGTTCCGGGAGATATTATCATCATCGAAGGGGGAGATCTGATTCCCGCTGACGCACGATTGATCGAAGCAAATAATGTGCATGTCAACGAGGCCGCGCTTACCGGCGAATCCCTGCCCGTAGTTAAAACCCTGTATCCGGTGAATGCAGAGACCCTCATCGCCGACCGCACCTGTATGCTTTACAAGGGAACAACCGCAACCCAAGGCTCGGGTGAAGCCCTAGTCGTGAGCACGGGGATGCAAACCCAGCTGGGGCATATTTCGGAGCTTGCGGAAAGCGCCGAAAAAGAGGCGACCCCGTTGCAAAACCGTTTGAATCGACTGGGCCGGCGGTTGGCCTGGATCACACTAACCCTTGCGGCAATCATCGCCTTTTTGGGATTGTTGGCCGGGCAGGAAACAACTCGGATGATCGAAACCGCGATTGCCTTAGGCGTCGCGGCAATCCCCGAAGGGCTGCCGATCGTGGCAACTATTGCCCTGGCCCGGGGAATGTATATAATGGCTCGTCGAAACGCACTGATTAACCGGCTGCCGGCCGTTGAGACTCTCGGGGCGACAAGTGTGATTTTTACGGATAAAACCGGCACATTGACGGAAAATGAAATGACATTGCGGCGAGTGATAACTCCTGCCGGTGATTTTGAAATAGACGAGGACCGACAATTGCTCGAAGGCAAGGATGCTTCCGGGCACCCCTTGCTGATGCGAATTGTCGAGGTGGGGGTCTTGTGCAATAACGCTTCTTTGCGTGATGTCGACAACGACAGAGAACCCGATGAAGAACATGGGGATCCCACAGAGATTGCCTTGCTCAAGGCGGGTTTCAAATTAGGCATGGAACGAAAGGCTCTGCTCGCTAAAAAACCTGAAGTGCGAGAGGTCCCTTTTGAAACGGAAAAAATGATGATGGCAACCTATCATCGCGCCGGAAAAAATCTGGAAATCGCAGTAAAAGGCGCTCCCTCCCGAGTACTGGAGAGCTGCAGACGCATCGTAAAAGAAAATGGAAAAGAATACCGGCGGTTGGATTACGGCGGTCGTCAACGCTGGTTCGACCGGGCGGAATCGCTTGCAAATGAAGGATTTCGAGTGCTGGGCATCGCGGATAAAATTGCCGGGAGCACTGATGACGAACCCTACCGGGAATTGCGTTTTTTGGGACTTGCGGGTCTTCTCGACCCCCCT
>CBFCZJ010000604.1:0-1826 GCA_965602445.1 uncultured Desulfobacterales bacterium
AACCGAGGTGGGGCTTTCTGAAAAGGGGCGCACGGCGGTCGAGCTTCGACCGGCTCCGTTTTCCGAAGGTGCCCCGGCCGCAGCGGAGGAGTTTACCGAAGACGACGTGGTGCTGGTCACCGGCGGCGGCCGGGGCGTGACCGCCGAAGCGGCCGTTGCTATAGCAAAACGTTTCGGTTCGACCCTGGTCCTTTTGGGCCGGTCTCCAGCGCCCGGAAAAGAGCCGACCTGGCTTGAAGGCCTTTCCGAAGAGCCTGACATCAAAAGAGCGATCCTGCAAAACCGATATTCCGGAAGACGTCCCTCCCCTGCCGAGGTGGAGTCCGCCTACCGGGAAGTCGCCGCCGCGCGGGAGATTGCGAAAACGATTTCGCGGATCGAGGAAAGCGGCGCTCGGGTCCGCTATTTTCCCGCCGACGTCCGGGACGCCTCGATGCTTGCCTCGATCCTGGAGGAGGTGCGCACCTTCTGCGGTCCGGTGACGGCAGTGGTTCACGGCGCCGGCGTGCTGGAAGACCGGCTGATCGTGGAAAAGTCCGCAGAACAGTTCGACCGGGTGTTTTCCACCAAGGTCCAGGGGCTGCGTTCGGTTCTTCAGGCGGCGGCCAAGGATCCCATCCGGGCCATCGTGCTGTTTTCCTCGGTGGCCGCCCGGTTCGGCAACCGCGGCCAGGCCGACTATGCCATGGCCAACGAGGTCCTCAACAAGATCGCCCAGAAGGAGGCGGCAAACCGGACCGGCTGCCGGGTCTGCGCCGTCAACTGGGGACCGTGGGACGGCGGCATGGTCTCTGCGGCCCTGAAGCGGGAGTTTGACCGCCGCGGCGTCGACCTCATTTCACCGGATGCCGGTGCAGCGTTTCTGGTCCGGGAGATGACCGCGCAGGCAACGGATCCGGTGGAGGTGGTGGCCGGGGCATCCATCCAAGTCCCCGAAGAAGATCCTGCGCCGGCTGGCGCGGCCGACGGCCTCACCCTCACCCTGGCCAAAGAGTTCGACGTGAAGGGCTGGCCGGTGCTCGCTTCCCACGTGCTTAACGGAAAGCCCGTGGTTCCCTTCGCCCTGATGGCCGACTGGCTCGGCCACGGCGCATTGAAGGAAAACCCGGGTCTTTCCCTGATCGGCCTGGACGACATCCGGGTGCTCCAGGGCATCCGGCTCGATGCGGGAAAGCGCCTCGTGCGGCTCCTGGCCGGCAAGGCGGCAAAACAGGAAGACCTCTTTTGGGCGGACGTGGAAATCCGGGACGGCGTGCAAGACGGCACCGAGGTGGTGCACTACCGGGCAAGGGCGGTGCTCTCCGAGCGGCCCCTTGAGGCACCGGAGTTCACCCTTCCGGTCTTTGCAGACGAAACGCCCTATCACCGAAGCGTCGAAGACGCCTACCGGGAGTTTCTCTTCCACGGCAGCCACCTGCAGGGGATCCGCCGCATCCTGGCCTTTTCCTCTTCCGGGATGAAGGCCGAACTTGCCTCCGCCCCCAGCCCGGAACGATGGATCAAGGAGCCGCCCTACGAGCGATGGGTTCTGGATCCGCTGGTCCTCGACTGCGCCTTCCAGATGTCGACCCTCTGGTGCTACGAAAGGCTCGGGCAGCCGTCACTGCCCAGCTACGGTGCCTCCTACCGCCAGTACCGGGCGTTTCCCGAAAGCGGGGTCACGGCCGTGCTTCAGATCAACGAGACTTCCGAAAGACGGATGAGGGGCGATTTTTCCTTCCTGGATGCCGACAGCCATCTCATCGCCCGGCTCACCGGCTACGAAGCGGTCATGGATCCGTCTTTGATCGCGGCCTTCAAGCCGGAGAAGGCTCCTGCCTAAAAAA
>CBFCZJ010000605.1:0-1823 GCA_965602445.1 uncultured Desulfobacterales bacterium
CTTTTTGGGGTCATTGGTCATTCTGCCGTTGCGGGCCAGGAAAACATCGCCCGAATAGGCCACGCCAAAGGCATAGGCGCCGGAATTGACCTTGCGGACGTTCTCGGTGGAGCCGCCGGAGGCTCCGGCCAGGATCCGGAATTCCTCGATGTCCTTGACGGGTGGAAAGGTGGAGATACCGCCGGCCATGAACTGAAAGGTACCGCCGGCAGGACCGCCGCCGAATTTGTACATGTCTTTGGCTTGTGCCGTAAAGGCCATCGTCAGCACTGCGCAAACACCGATCGCTGTTGTGAGTAGTCGGTTCCTCATTCGTTCCTCCTGCAAGTTGTTGGTTGATGTTCGTCCGGAGTAAAAAGGTTGGCCAGTGTCCCCGGAACCATGAAAAGCCTTTTGCAGATAATGGGCATGCTATCAGGACCGCTGCAAAGGTTCAATTGGGGGATTTCTGATTCTCGTGTAGGGATTTTTCTTACAAGCCTATCCGACCACAATGTCCACCATTTCAGGATTTTAAGGCGCTGACGCGGAAGCGATGGTGTGCCAGGAGGGAATAGTTCATTTTTTTGTTGCATTTTATAAACTGTTTGTTGTATGAAACAAACACTTCAGCATCAAAAAAACGACAAGGGACACCGCCCATGAGCAGAGATTTCAACACATTCTTCGACCGCGCCTGTCATGCTTTGGGCATCAGGAGCCTTGCCGACCTGGCGGCGGCATTAAATGTCAATCGTTCATCGATCACACAGGCCCGCAAAAAGAACTCTGTGCCGGCCAATTGGCTGCTGGAACTGTTTCGCAGCCACGGATTGAATCCCGATTGGCTGGAGGGCGGGGTCGGCCCACAGTGGTTGAAACACGGCAGCGGTTTTTTTCCGGTCCCGAAAGTCGAAGCACGCTTGTGCGCCGGGTCGGGCTCGTTCGATGTCGGCGACCAGGTCGAAGGGCATTTTTCCTTTGAAACCGCCTGGCTGCAAAACCACGGGGTCAAGGAACGCATGGTCTTGATGGAGGTTTTCGGCAACAGCATGTCGCCCGAGATCAAAGATGGCGACACGGTTTTGATCGACCAGTCCCAAACCGATATTTTTGCCGGCCGCGTTTATGCGGTCGGTATCGAGGACACCATCATGGTCAAACGCATCGAAAGACACCCGCGCAAACTCGTTCTGCTCAGTGACAACACGGAATATGCGCCCATTTTCCTGTCGGCCGAGGAGATGGACCGCGTGCGCATTATTGGCAAGGTGACCTGGACCTGTAGAGAATTGAGGTAGATCAATGAATTACTCGCAACACATCTTTGACCCGATCATGGACAAACCCCAGCCCCACCATCTGGCATTGGAACGCGGCCGCCTGATGAGGGCGATCGGCGACGGCCATTATGCCGGCCTATGCTGGCTAGCCACGACCAATTGGGCTCATGCCCGCGGCGCTGCCGCGTGGCACCGGACAGACAACCTGAACCAAGCCCGTGCCGTGCAGCGCACCCGCGACACGCCAATGGGGCCCGGAGGGCTGTTCTTCGAGGATTCAACCCATCATCCGGCCGATTGGTTCCGGTTTTTCAAAAACAACCGTCTTGAGCACCTGAATGTTGGCGACGATCACTGAAACCGGAATCCAGACGTACAAGCCAGTTTTGCCGAACAACCGGTACGCAAACAGAATCGCGGCGAAATTGAGCAGTAACATGACCGCCCACAGTAGCTCATTCACCGCGGCTCCCGAGCTCCCAAGCAGTCACAACGACTCACTGTTCCCCCGCTCGGGGTGGATGAGTCTGAAGCGTCTGACGGAGTCGCTCAAAAGCCTGC
>CBFCZJ010000606.1:0-1817 GCA_965602445.1 uncultured Desulfobacterales bacterium
GAAATTTCACATAAGAGACGATGAAAATTGGCAATAGAAGGTCGTCCAGCTTAAGGGCTTAACAGCTTATCAGCTCAGCAGCTAAACAGCTTTGACCCTGCTGTACACGTCCGCATCCAAACCTTCCCGCTGGCCGGCTTGAAACCGGTGGTAGGCGGCCGCGGCGATCATGGCGGCATTATCGCCGCAAAGGGACACCGGCGGGATGTGCAGGTAAAGACCGTGCCTGTCTGCTTCTTCGCTAAGACGCTCGCGCAGCCGCCGGTTGGCGGCCACCCCGCCGACCACGGCTACATGCCGGCAGCGGCGGGCTGCCGCAGCGCGCATCAGCTTTTCTGCCAGCACGTCCACCACCGCCTCCTGAAAACCGGCGGCGATGTCGCTCACCTGGTCGGTTCTGCTCTCCGGATGGTCCTCGATATAGCGTTTGACCGCTGTTTTGATCCCGCTGAAGGAAAAGTCGAACCGCTCCCGATCCAGATAGGACCGTGGAAAAACGATGCGCCCGGGGTCGCCGTCTGCGGCCATGCGGTCGATGATCTCTCCTCCCGGATAGCCCAGACCCAGCATTTTCGAGACCTTGTCGTAGGCCTCGCCGGCGGCGTCGTCAAGGGTTTGGCCCAGAAGGGTCATGCCGGAGCAGCGCTGCACCTCATAGATGCTGGTGTGGCCGCCGGAGGCCAGCAGAGCAACGAAGGGAAACGGCGGCGGGTCTTCGGTGAGAAAGACGGAGTGGATGTGTCCTTCCAGGTGGTTGATGCCCGCAAACGGCAGGCCGAGGCCGTAAGCGAATGCCTTGGAAAAGGAAAAACCGACGAGCAGCGCGCCGACCAGACCGGGCCCCTGGGTGGCGGCCACGGCATCCAGGGCGGTTTTGTCGATGCCGGCGGCTTCAATTGCCTGCTTCACCACACCGGTGATCTTTTCGATGTGCGCCCGCGATGCCAGCTCCGGCACCACTCCGCCATAAGGGTGATGAACCTGGACCTGGGAGGCGACCACCGTGGAAAGCACCTTGCGGCCGTCTTCGACCACGGCAGCGGCGGTCTCGTCGCAGGACGATTCGATACCCAAGACCTTCATATTTTAAACGATTTTTTCGATCATTTCCTCGACCTTCGTACCGGCCGAGGAGGTGACGTCGTACGGGGACAATCCGTTCAGGTCCGCCTCGATCAAGGCGTCGTCGTAGGGGAGAAAACCTAAAAATTCGAAATCCGACAGGTATTTTTTCAGAAACGCCTCATCTTTTTCGCTGCGGATCTTGTTGCCGACCACGGCGATGGCCTCCAGGCGGATTTCAGAAGCAAGCTTCCGGATGTGTTCGGCCGTGTCGATGCTGCGCCGGCCGGGTTCGACCACCACGATGAGCTTGTCCACGGCCTTGGCGGTGCCCCTGCCCAGATGTTCGATGCCCGCTTCCATATCCATCACCACCACCTCGTCTCTGGCCAGCACGATGTGGGTGACCAGGGCCTTGAGCAGGGTGCTTTCCGGGCAGATGCATCCGGCGCCGCCTTTTTTCACACCGCCCAGCCGCATGAGCTTGATGTTTTCGAATTTGACCGAAAGAGAGTCGGGCAGGTCGTCCACCTTGGGATTGAGCTTGAAAAAACCGCCGATGGTACCGGGTTTTGCCTCGGTCCGCTCGAAGATCATGTCTTTCATCTCGGAGATGGGAACCACCTTGTCGGCGTCGGGCACGCCCACGGCCGCGGCCAGATTGGCATCGGGGTCCGCATCGATGGCCAGCACTTTTTTCCCCTGTGCGCTGAGGGCCCGGATGAGCATCGCCGAAAACGTGGTCTTTCCCACAC
>CBFCZJ010000607.1:0-1812 GCA_965602445.1 uncultured Desulfobacterales bacterium
GGCGGGCGCGGCGCTGTTTCCAGCGGTCGTTCTGGCAACCGTGGCTTTCCGAATCCCACCCATTTTCGATGGGCGTGTCTTTCGCTACGAAGCCAATTGGATCCCTACCCTCGGGTTGAACATCGCCTTCCGACTGGATGGCCTGTCCCTGTTGTTTGCTATCCTGATCCTGGGCATCGGTCTGCTGGTCATTCTTTATGCCCGTTACTACTTGTCCGATGCGGATCACGCCGGCCGATTCTATGCCTACCTGTTGCTTTTCATGGCATCGATGGTTGGTGTTGTGCTGGCAAACGATCTGCTTGTGCTCTGGTTTTTTTGGGAGCTCACCAGCATCAGCTCATTCATGCTCATCGCCTACTGGCACCATCGGGAGGATGCCCGCAAAGGGGCGCGCATGGCCTTGATCATTACGGGTGCCGGGGGGCTTGCGTTGCTGGGCGGCTTTATCCTCATCGGACAAACCGTCGGTTCCTACGCCATCGATCAGGTGCTTTCAAGCGGCGATCTGATACGCAATTCCGGCCGGTATCACGTTATTCTTCTCTTGGTTTTGCTGGGGGCGTTCACCAAATCGGCCCAATTTCCGTTTCATTATTGGCTGCCCCATGCAATGGCCGCCCCGACACCGGTCAGCGCCTACCTTCATTCAGCGACCATGGTGAAAGCGGGCCTCTTTCTGCTGGCCCGATTGTACCCCGTGCTTTCCGGTACCTCGAGTTGGTTCTTGATCGTCAGCATCACCGGCATGGTGACCATGCTGCTCGGTGCCTACCTGGCGCTGCTGAAGCACGACCTAAAAGGCCTGCTGGCCTATTCCACGATCAGCCACCTGGGGCTGATCACCTTGCTGTTCGGCATGGGCACCGAACTGGCTGCGGTGGCGGCCGTTTTTCACATCATCAACCACGCCATCTTCAAGGCCTCCTTGTTCATGGCGGCCGGCATCATCGACCACGAAACCGGCACCCGGGACATGCGCAAACTAAGCGGCCTCTGGTCGTGCATGCCCATTACGGCGACCCTGGCAATGGTCGCGGCGGCGGCAATGGCCGGCGTGCCGCTGCTCAACGGGTTTTTGTCCAAAGAGATGTTTTTTGCCGAAACGTTGGATCAAAGCACACTCGGGTCGATATCCTGGATTATCCCGGCATTTGCCACGATCGGGGCCGCTTTCTCCGTTGCCTATTCGCTGCGGTTCATTCACGATGTGTTCTTCAACGGCGAGCCGGGGGATCTGCCCAAAAGCCCGCATGAACCGCCGCGCTACATGCGGGTGCCGGTTGAAATCCTGGTGGGCTTGTGTCTCGTCGTCGGCATTTTTCCGGAGGTCACGGTCGGGGCGATACTCGCCCAGGCCGCGACCGCGGTACTGGGCGGGCATTTGCCCGACTACCATCTGCAAATCTGGCACGGACTAAATCTTCCGCTGCTGATGAGCCTGTTGGCCCTGCTCGGCGGCGGCGCAATCTACTACCATCGCCGGCGGCTGTTCAATATTCAACTCTATTTCACGGAACGCGACGAGAGCCAACTGTTCGACGATTTCCTCAAGCGACTGCAGCATCGGCTGCATGGCTTTCTATCCTGGTTTGACCATGACTCGTTGCAGCGCGCCGTGTTCTGGCTTTTCTTCGTGGCCCTGATCTTTGCGATGGTGCCGTTAATGCAACTCGACATGCATGTGGGCGTAAGACCGCAAATCCCGATCGATTTCGTCATGATCGCCGGTGCGACCGTGCTTTGTGTCGGCTCCGCCGCCACGGTGATCTGGCACCATCAGCGTCTGTTGGGGATCCTGCTGCTGTCCGT
>CBFCZJ010000608.1:0-1811 GCA_965602445.1 uncultured Desulfobacterales bacterium
TTTTGGCGGAAGGGGGCTTGCCAAGCCCGACGGCTTTGCGGTCTTCGTCGACGGCGGCCTTGCCGGAGACACGGTCAGGGCCCGGATTTTTAAAAAGAAAAAGAGCTATGCCGAGGCCCGGGCCGTCGAGATCCTGGCGCCGTCGGCGGACCGGGTACAGCCTCCCTGTCCATACAGCGGCACTTGCGGTGGATGCAAGTGGCAGTTCGTCGACTATTCGGCGCAGTGCGCCTTCAAACGCCGGCACGTGGCAGAGGCGCTGTCCCACATCGGCCAGATCCATGACGTGCCGGTGGCGGAGACGATCCCTTCCGAACCCATTTTCGGCTACCGAAACAAGATGGAGTTTACCTGTTCGGACCGCCGGTGGCTCCTTCCCGAAGAACTCGGCAAAGAAAGTGTGCAGCGCGATTTTGCTGTGGGGTTGCACGTGCCCGGAACCTTTGACAAGGTGCTGGACACCCGGGTTTGCCTGCTGATGCCCGAGTTGGGGAACCGGCTTTTGGAGGAGGTGCGAGGCTTTATCCGGAATTCCGGCGTTCCGGTCTACGGGCTTCGCTCTCACCAGGGATACTGGCGCTTCGTGATGCTGCGCCACTCGGTGTCCTTTGACCAGTGGATGGTAAACATCGTTACCTCCGAAGACCGGCCCGAACTGCTGCGGCCGCTGGCTGAAGCCCTGCGATCGCGATATCCGTCGGTGGTCTCTGTGGTGAACAACATCACGGCGCGAAAAGCCGGCATCGCCGTGGGCGAAAGGGAAAGGCTTCTTTCCGGAGCGCCGGTGATCGAAGAGCGGGTCGGCGGCCTGACCTTCGAAGTATCGGCCAATTCTTTTTTTCAGACCAACACCCGGGGGGCTGAGACGCTTTACAATGTTGCGGCGGATTTTGCCGCACTGACCGGCACAGAACAGGTGCTCGATCTTTACTGCGGTACCGGCACCATTGCCATGTGGCTGTCGAAGGCAGCGGCCAAAGTGACCGGCATCGAGATGGTGGAAAGCGCCGTGGCCGATGCCGAGCGCAACTGCCGACGAAACGGCATCGACAACTGCCGGTTTATCCGGGGCGATATCCGCGATGTGCTGACCGGGTTTGAGCAGCGGCCGGAGGTGGTCATCATCGATCCGCCGAGGGTGGGCATGCACAAGGACGTCGTCGAACAGCTGCTTGTCCTGCTGCCGAAGCGGATCGTCTACGTCTCCTGCAATCCCGCCACCCTGGCCCGCGACCTTGGCCTTCTTGCCGAGGCCTATCGAACCATGGAGGTCCAGCCGGTGGACCTGTTTCCCCATACCTTTCACATCGAAGCCGTGGCCCGACTCGAGCGGCGGTGAGATGCTCGGAGGTCAGAAAAATAACAGATGTCAGAGGTCAGAGGTCAGATGTCAGAGGTCAGATGTCAGAAAAATAACAGAGGTCAGATGTCAGATGTCGGAAAAATAACAGATGACAGAGGACAGATGACAGACGACAGCCACGCCGCTGACCTGCGGGATTCAATAAACCAGGTTCCAGGTTCATTTAATGGAATCTCATACGAATCTCTTGGACTCAACCGGCCAGTTTGATCAAGGGTGAAACTATGCCATTTTGGCATAGTTTCACATAAGCCCCGCCTCTGGCCGCCGGGGCGTCCAGGTTGATCAAGAATGAAACTTCCCCTCCCGTCATCCCGGGCGAAGCGAAGCGAAGACCCGGGATCCACAACAACCTGGATTCCGGGTCAAGCCCGGAATGACGGACTGGGAACATGAAGTTTCACATAAGCCCCGCCGCTGACCGCGGCGTGATTCAAAATTCCAGATT
>CBFCZJ010000609.1:0-1810 GCA_965602445.1 uncultured Desulfobacterales bacterium
CGGATCAAAAAAGCTTGCCCCGGACTTGATCCGGGGTCCGGCATGACGCTTCGGGGACTTTTTACGATTTCATCAATTTTTCCCTGCGTGCTCTGCGTCTCGAGCGAAGCGGGCGGTGAGTTTGCTTCCAGAACAAAAATCGAATCAAAGCAGAATGTTGCCCGCCGATTGCCCCTGTAACCGACCGGGCGGAGCTGTAAGCGATGGCCGTGCCATCGCATTTAGAATTCTCCCACGCCATTGCCGCTGCTTTGTTATAGAAAAAAGCAACCAACAAGCAGAAAATCATTTTTAGACAGGATCAACAGAATCGACCGGATGGATGAAAAGATATTTGCGGCGGCCGGACGCCGCCGCAAATGTTCCATCGCCTTCGGCGAGAAAGTGCATCGTTTCATAGAAGCGTCAAAGCAGCATGGTCTGCACTGCATTCGGTCAATACCGAGAAGTTTAACTCCGCGTAGCGGATGACTCTTTTCTCTCGCCATCCGGGCGAGAGAAAAAAATCTTGTCAATCCTGTCGATCCTGTCAAAAAAATTTTTTGACCATATTAACAAGGTATGAATCATGCGAAATAAGACACCTCGTCCCCTCGTCCTGTTACTCCTGGCCCTGATCTTCTTCCTTGCCGCCGCCGGCGGAGTGCAGGCCGTTACCGACGAGCAGATGAAGATGTTCCAGCAGCTCAGCCCGGACGAGCGGGCCAAGATCATGGACCAGCTCAGCCCCGAAGAGCAGCAGGCGCTCAGGCAGGCCACCGGGTCCGGACAGCAGCCGCCCCCCCCGCCCCAGACCCCGCCCCAGGTGGTGAAGCCGGTGGAAGAAACGCCCAGGGCCCCGGAAAGGGCGGGAGACCTTCCGTACTTCGGCTACAACCTGTTCGAGGGGGTGCCCACCACCTTTGCCCCGGCCACCGACATTCCCATTCCCTCCGATTACGTGGTCGGCCCCGGAGACACCATCCAACTCCAGCTCTACGGCAAGACCAACGCGGAGTACTCCCTGGTGGTCAGCCGGGACGGCACCGTGCAGATCCCGGAGATCGGCCCCAAGTCGGTGGCCGGCCTGAAATTTTCCGAGCTTCAGGAGCGGGTGAAAAATTACGTGGAAAACCAGATGATCGGCGTGAAAGGCTACGTCTCCATGGGCCCCTTGCGCTCCATCCGGATCTTCGTGCTGGGAGACGTCAACCGGTCCGGCTCCTACACGGTCAGCGCGCTTTCCACCATGACCAACGCCCTGTTTGTCAGCGGCGGGATCAAGCGGCCCATCGGCTCCTTGAGAAACGTCCAGCTCAAGCGCGAGGGCAGGATCGTCACCCGCCTGGATCTGTACGACCTTCTGATCCGGGGCGACACCAGCAAAGATGTCCGGCTGATGCCCGGAGACGTCATTTTCGTACCGCCGGTGGGAAAAACCGCCGGGGTGTCGGGCGCCATCCGCCGGCCGGCCATCTACGAGCTCAAAGACGAAAGAACCGTTGCCGAACTGATTCAGATTGCAGGCGGCCTGCTTCCCACGGCCGCCCGCACCGAGGCCCGTTTGA
The DNA here is from genome assembly GCA_965602445.1 of uncultured Desulfobacterales bacterium. Taxonomy (GTDB): domain Bacteria; phylum Desulfobacterota; class Desulfobacteria; order Desulfobacterales; family CAFBRK01; genus JAIPEL01. The sequence goes on from CBFCZJ010000609.1 coordinate 1,548, forward strand.
GCCGGATTTCCGAAACCGGCCAGCGGGTGGTGATCGACGTCGATCTTCAAAGCGGGAAGGACCGGCAGCGCCTCCTGTTAGACGGGGACCGGCTTGCGGTGCACTCCGTGCTCGACCGGGTGGAAGGCTTTGTTTCGCTCACCGGGCACGTGGAGCGGCCGGGCAGATACGAGTGGTTCGAGGGGATGCGCCTGGCCGACCTGGTCACCGATGTGGAGGCCGACCTCCAGCCCCGGGCCGAGCTCGACTACGTCCTGGTCAAG
>CBFCZJ010000610.1:0-1803 GCA_965602445.1 uncultured Desulfobacterales bacterium
TCTTCATCCACAAGATACCGGACAAAGCCGTAAATGCCGAGAAGCCGCAGCTGAAGAGTGCTGGGGGCTATCCCGCGGTCTTGCTCATATTCGACAAACGCATCAAGATCGTCAAAGGTCAGCTGTTCGAGCTTGATTCTGCCCAGGAGCTCGGCAAACTGCAAAAAGAAGGTGATCGAAATGCAGTAGTTGGAAAGTGTTCTGTGTTTGCATTGCTGGCGCTGCTTTACATACAGATATTTGGCCAGATGGATCCGACCCAAGAATCGTTTTTCGGCGAGACGATCGAAAACCGTTCTTCTCGTTTTGCGTTTCCGCTGCCTGCTTTGATCGAACATCGCCCAAAATGGGATGTCCAGCTCATCTTCTTTACGAGAAAGGTCCTTAAAATGCTCTTTTTGCGTAAGCGGATGGCAACCGTGGGTAAGATTGGGGTTGATCGGGGGGATGTCGAAGGGTTCCATATCTGCCTCCTTTCTACATTGCGTAGAAAAATCAGACAGATAATGACCTCTTCCAGTTTTCAGGTCAACTCATCATCTCGGTACGTCTAGGGGAGTGTAGTCCTCGCAAGACTGTTTGCTGTAATGATTCGGCAGTGTTGTGTGAATTAAAGCATCATCTTCCGCTAAGTAGGTCGATTTATTTCTTTACGCCGCATATTTTTATAATCGAACTATTAGCCAACTCACAAAGAGCGCGTAGGTTGGGCTTCGCTTCTCTCAGCCCAACCTACGAATTGCCTTGGATCAGAATATCCTTCAAGGAAAGCACATCGTAACACTGCTTCGCCAATCCTTTCTATTTCACGACGACGATTCGCGGACTATTAGCCCAATATCGCCAGGGCGAAAGTTAAGCGGCGAACGTCAGTGCCCTCTCTTTTTAGGAGGCCATGGTTGGTCCCCGCCTTGCCCGAGGGTGGATCAGTCCAGCAGCCGGTGTTCGATGGCAAAGGCGGTCAGGGCGGCGGTGTTGTGCAGGTCGAGCTTTCTCATGAGATTGGCCCGGTGTTTTTCGACGGTCTTGATGCTGATGGACAGCTCTTTGGCAATCTCCCGGTTTTTTGCCCCTTCGGCGATTCGTTTGAGCACCTGGCGCTCCCGCTTGGACAGCTGCTGCCAGCTCGGCGCGGGTCTGCCGCTGCCGCGGTCTTCCAGGTAGCCTTCGATTACCCCCCGGGAAACGGATGGACTCAGATACGAGCGGCCGGCCAGCACGCTTCGAATCGCCATCGTCAGTTCGTCGGTGCCCGCGTTTTTCAGCAGATAGCCGTCGGCACCGGCTTTTAGGGCCCCGTAGACCTGCGACTCGTCGGCGTGGACGGTCAGCACCAGAATCCGGGTCGGCAGTCGCCGGTGTTTGATTTCCCGGATCACCTCGGTTCCGTTCATCCGGGGAAGGGAAAGATCGAGCAACAGCAGCTCCGGCCGGAGTTGTTCCACCTGCCGCAGGGCCTCCTGTCCGTCTGTTGCCTCTCCTGCGACCTCAAATTCATCATCGAAGCAAAGAAGTGCCCGGAGGCCTTCGCGAAGGATGCGATAGTCCTCGGCGATCACGATTTTCGGTTTCCGTTCTTCGCCCAAATTGTCTTCCGCTTTGAATTCAAGATTCAAGGTTCAAAATTCAAGATTCTGTCGGTGAAACTTCGATGCTTCTTTTTGGCACTGGAACCGCAAAACCTTGCCCGTTCACACCGGCAACGGCGGAAAATTCCGTTTCCAGCCGCTTCCGGGCCTCGGCGATATTGTGCAGCCGCTTTTCGATGTGCGCCCATGCTTGCGCTTCCCGGCTCCGGAGCCG
>CBFCZJ010000611.1:0-1799 GCA_965602445.1 uncultured Desulfobacterales bacterium
CTGCCGCGCTGCGGCTCATGAGCATCCCGCCGTGCCCTCGGCCTCGAGCATAGGCTTCGACCAGACCGGCAAACGCCATTTCCGTCAACCCCGGTGCTAAAATGGTGCGCATGTGGGCGAAGGTTTCTGCCGAGAGCGACGCTGCGGCGTCCATTTGCGCCAACTCCCAGCAGGATTTGACCGAACGCACTTTCAGGATCAGCGGCGAGATGTCTGCAACGTCCGACGGCGCCAGCAGGCTGCGGTAGTATTCGAATTCGCGCACCGGCAGCACGTCGAGTTCGAAGCCGATCCGGGCCCGCCCAGGGCCGAAAAAATCGACGATCCGGTCGGTCAGCTCCTTGACCGAGCGGATTTCCACGATCCATTCCAGTCCCGATTCAATCCTTGCCCGGGGCGCATATCGTCGGACGAAGAGTGCCGGTTCTCCTTGGGCCGGGATATAGAGATAGCCGTTTTGGGCGGTTCCGGTAAAGTAGAACAGGTCGACCCGCTGGGCGATGAATGCAGCCTCGATCTGTTCCTGTTGAAGCTCTGATTGAAGCCGGCGGATCCGGTCTTGGATCTCCCGGTTCGGAACGCGAAATAATCCGGTCATGGCAGGGGGAAAAAAAACTCCTCTTCGTCGAATTGGCAAAGCGGCTTGCAGGACAGGCAGACACGGTTGAACAGCGGGTTGCTGGCCTCGTAGACGCGGTTGGTGGCCACCCGGCAGATCTCCGGGTCGGATTCGATGCCGATGCCGTTCCGGTGGCATTGCAGGGCGGCCGCCAGCACGGATCCGGAACCGCAGAACGGGTCGAGCACGGTATCGCCCCAGTAGGAAAACATCCGGATGAGCCGCGCGGCGATCTCCACCGGAAACGGGGCGTGCATCGGGTCTTCGACCGTTGTAGACCACATCTGCCGGAACCAGCGCCGGTAGCGGTCCCGGGCGATTCGGCTCTGGTTGCGCTGATTGGGGGTCGGCTTTCGATATCCCCCGGGCTTTCGCTCCATCAAGATCAGTGCGGCATCGCTGGGAATCGCCGCGTTGGGCTCATAGGGTTTGCCGAGAAACGCCGGGCTTCGTCGCCTCGGCGGACGGTGCCAGATAATCGGGGTCAGATGGTCGTAGCCGATATCGCGGCAAAGCAGGCTGATGTCCGCCGTAAACGGAAGCAGCCGGTGCCGGCCGTGCTCCCGGCGGGAAAGCCAGATGTCCGAGGCGATGCAGGCCAGCCGGCCTCCGGGCACCAGCACGCGAAACAGCTCTGATAGTACGATCTTTAGCTCGAGCAGGTAGTTTTGATAGTCGAGGGCCGCGCCGAAGCGCACGGCACCGGTGGAAGATGAAGGAATCGGCCACTGCGGCGGAGCGGTGACGACCAGGTGGACGGAACGGTCCGGGATCGGACCCAGTTTGCGGGGATCACCATGAAGCACCATGAACTGGGCGTCTTCTCGGCTTGTTTCCCTTTGAGCCGGCATGGATGGAGGATCCTTTCCGCCCCGGTTCCGGAGCCCGGAACCGGTGTCGGTGCGAAATGATGCAACCCAGATCCGATTTTTGCTAGTTTCGGAGGCGGTCGCCGCGCCCGGAAGGTTCCTGCCCGACCCCCATATCACAATGCCCTGAAAGGGACAATCTCTGACGAAGCGTCGCATCCTGTGCCGGAGGTGGGGTCTTGCCAGCAGGGAAGATGCCCGGTATGACAGGGTAGCTCAACTTCGGGTTTCGCTTCGCGGAATCATGAGACCCAAAAATCGAGTAGACAACCATAAGGTCGGCCGATCAGCCGATCCACCCGCGTCCCCGC
>CBFCZJ010000612.1:0-1798 GCA_965602445.1 uncultured Desulfobacterales bacterium
TTTCCGTTGTGGCGATGGATTTCGACGGCAACGCCGTAGACCGCCTCCACGGTTTGGGCGGAAATCTCCTCCGGCCGGCCGGCATCGAAGATCCGCCCTTCTTTTAAAAACAGGTACTTGTCGGCAAACCGCAGCGCCATGTTCAGGTTGTGCATCGTCATGACCGCGGCAAGACCATGGTCCTGGACCGCGTGGCGCAGCAGCCGAAGGATCTCGAGCTGGTTTTTCAAATCGAGATTGCTCGTCGGCTCGTCTAACAGCAGCAGCTTCGGCTCCTGGACCATGGCCCGTCCAATGGCCACCTTCTGCAGTTCGCCGCCGCTCATCTGGTCGATATATCGCATGGCCAGCCCCTGAAGATCGAGGCTTTTGATCGCCCCGTCCACGATGCGAAGATCTTCATCGGAAACCCGCCACTGGATGTGGGGCCGGCGGCCCATGAGGATGGCATCGAAGGCGGTCAACCGCCCCGCCGACTGCTGCTGGGCCACATACCCCACCCGTCGGGCGATCTGCTGCGGGGTCAGGCCGAGCACCTCGTGGCCGTCGACCCAGACCCCGCCTTCGGCGGGTTTGAGAATGGCGTTGATGCACCGCAGCAGCGTCGTCTTTCCGACCCCGTTGGGGCCCAGGATAACCATCAACTCGCCGGGATTGACGCAAAACCGGACATCGTCGAGCACCCGTCGTCCGTTGTAGCCGAAGCTTACGCCGTTGACCTGCAAAATCACCGTCGGTACCCCCGTATGAGCAGATAAAGAAAGGCCGGCGCTCCCATGAAGGCCGTCAGGATCGACACCGGAAGCAAATGAGGGGCGAGAATCAGCCGTGCGACCGTGTCGGAAATCAGCAGCAAAAGCCCGCCGACGATGACCGTGGCCGGCAGCAAAAACCGGTGGTCTCCCCCGATGAGCCGTCTGACCATGTGGGGACAGACCAGACCGACAAAGCCGATGATCCCTAAAAACGCCACGATCACCGCCGTGACCAAAGAGGCGACCAGCATGCCCAGCAGCCGGATGCGCTCCACCCGGACCCCGAGCCCCTGGGCGGTTTCGTCCCCTGCATCGATCGCGTTGTAATTCCACCCGTTGGCAAAAAAATAGACCGTCGCCAGGACCGTCACCCCGCTGAACAGGGCAAGCTCAGACCAGCTCGCCCGGCCGACGTCACCAAAGGTCCAGAAGACCATGGCGGCCAGTTGGACGTCGTCGGCAAAGAACTGCAAAAACATCGTGCCGGCGGTAAACAGGGCGCCTAAAGCCACCCCGGTCAGAATCATGGTCTCCGGCGAAGCCCCCCGAAGGCGGGAAACGGCGATGATCACCGCCGCCGCCGCCAGGCAAAAGACAAAGGCCGTTGCCGTGGTCATAATCGGCTCGGAAATGGTGACCGCCCCCACCTGGGTGCTGGCCATCACCCCGGCATCCAGGACCATCACCGCCAGCGCGGCGCCGAAGGCCGCGGCCTGGGAGATTCCCAGCGTGAACGGAGAACCGAGGGGATTGCGCAGGATCGACTGCATCACCGCACCGGATACCGCCAGGCCGGCACCGGCGGCGACCGCAGACAGGGCCTGGGGAAGCCGGATGTTCCAGATGATGACGTCATACCGCCGTTCTGCGCCGGCGCCGATCAGGGATCGGACAACGCCTTCCAACGGGATGCCGGCCGCTCCCTGGGCGATGCTTACCAAAATGGCACCGGCCAGAAACAGAAAGCTTGCCCCGATAAAAGCGCTTTTCCGTCCGATGTACCGGGTGTATTGACGGGGAATCTCACCTTGGGCGAAATGCAC
>CBFCZJ010000613.1:0-1777 GCA_965602445.1 uncultured Desulfobacterales bacterium
CGCAGAGGATGGCAGGCTGCCAGTTCTGGTCGCACCCTACCTGAGTCCGGAAAGGCAGGCTCTGTGCCGGGAAAGCGGCGTTTACTATATCGACCTATCCGGGAACGTGTTTCTGGCTTACGGCAGCTTCTATGTCGAAAAAAGCGGGTTTCCCAATAAATTCCCCGAGAAAAGACAGCGCCGAAACCCGTTTTCGGACAAGGCCTCCTTGATCCTTCGGGAGCTTTTAAAAGACGTCCAACATATCTGGGGCATTCGGGAGCTTGCGCAAAAAATCGAGCTGGATCCTGGCTACGTGTCGCGGATGGCCAGGTCTCTCGAAGAGCTCAAATACGTTGTTCGCATCGACGGCAAACTAAAAATCCGGTCACCAGCGGACATTCTGAACGATTGGGTCAGGGCCTACGACCTCAAAGACAACAGGATGCATCGCTTTTTCTGTGTGGCCGCCAGCGCCGAAGAGGTGGTGGACCGGTTGCGCAAACTGGAAATGCCAAGGGACATCAAATGCGCGTTGAGCGTTCAGGCCGGCGCCAGTCTTGTTGCACCCTATGCGGTCTACAATGAAGTACACCTGTATGTGGAAGACGAGCGGGGTATTGAATTTTTTAGAAAGAAGATGGATTTGAAGGATTCGGACAAGGGCGCCAACTTGATCTTGATGCACCCGTATTACCGGAATTCGGCTTTTTACGACAGCCGGGTAATAGACGGCCTGCCGGTGGTCTCGGACATCCAGCTGTACCTCGATCTGCAAGGGTACCCGGTAAGAGGACGCGAACAGGCAGAGCATCTGTTTCAGAAGCGATTGAAAAGCGCTCTGGAACCGGAGCAAGTCGATGAGTGAGCTGTTTGCCCGCGGGTTTTTCAGGGTTTTGGTCACCTTGAAGGATTACCTGCCCGATATCGTGGTCGGCGGCGGCTGGGCCCCTTTTTTGTATTATCGGTACATGGTCGGCAACAAAGAACATCAGACGGTCTTCACACGTGACATTGATCTGATGGTGGGCACCCGTTTGCCGGAGATCGGCTCACGGACAATCGACCAACTGCTTGTCGAAGCCGGAATGAAAGCCCGGTTCAAAAGCCGGGACATCCCTCCTCTCATACACTACGAGGGAAAAATCGAAGGGTTGGATATCGAGATCGAATTTCTGACCGACCAGACCGGGTCGAAGCCTGATTTGGTGGTGGAGGTGCAAAAGGGCCTTCACGCAGAAGCGCTTCGATACATATCGATCATTGTTGAAAATGCCATGGAGCTAAACATCGATGATGTCGAGCTTTGTGGCGCGGATACACCGATCACTGTCCGTGTCCCAACTCCGGCAGCGTTCATTTTCCAGAAGGGCCTTGCTTTTCCCCGGCGTCGAGACAAAATCAAAGCGGGCAAGGACCTTTATTACATTTTCGACATCCTTGCCGGTATCCCTGAAATCCGTGATAACATCGATGCTGATTTTGCCGTGTTTTCAGAAACGCTCCCAAAGTGGCTTCGTACTTTTTACAGAAACCTCGCAGAGTGTTTCGAGAGCGCCGATGCTGAAGGCCCGCATCAGGTTGTGGAACAACGGCCAGCGGGCGCCTTTCCAAACCTGGACGACGATCAACTGAGGCAGTACGCCTACTTCACGATAGACCAATTCCTGAAGGCGATAGTAAGCTGAGGTCTGTATTCGTGCTGCGCTCCGCCATGTCAGCTGTTCATTGGTCATCATTAATATGCGATTATGCAGCCAGGACGTACAAAATGTCGCTTATTGTTAGCTACTGATTC
>CBFCZJ010000614.1:0-1765 GCA_965602445.1 uncultured Desulfobacterales bacterium
ATACCTGTATTAGCCGGCCAAACAGTGCAATTTCAAGTTGCTTTTTCTCCCAAAGCAGTAGGACTTTGTAAAGCCAACCTTCAAGTCTCCTGGGGGGATATCCAACTTGCAACCGTTGGGCTTACCGGAACCGGAATCGCTTCCACCGCAACCGCGCCTGAAGACCTCAGCCCCATGGCCGCCGCCATGCAACGATGGGCTTCGGCCATCGCTTCCAGGGAATACAAGGGACAAACCATCGGCGACCGCGTTCAGGAGTGCTTCGATTCGGCCGACAACCACGGCCAGGCGGTCCGCTGTGTCGCCAAACTTGCATCGCAGCTTCGCAAAGAGCGCAGGATCTCCCGCTGGGACGTCTGGGAGATGAAAGATTTTGCGGCCAAATCCCGCTACCACCACAAGCACAAAAAGCATTGGATGCAGAAAAAAGCCGACTTCCGGGAAACCCGTGAAAAACATGGCCGCCGGTGGTCCAACTGGGATTGATGAATGTCCGACAGTAAATCGAGCCTCCCTCTCGATTGCACAAAAAAAGGCTCCCCTGGCCGGGGAGCCTTTTTTTTTGAACTTTCGTTGTTTCGGCCATGCCCCGCGCTACAAGTAGCTTTCCTGGTTGCCTGTCCGTCATGCCGGACCCCGGATCGGGTCCGGGGGCATCCAGGTTTTTCTGGATTCCCCGTCGATCCCGCCCCGGCGGGACCGAACCACGGCTGTTCGCTTCGCTGGCAGCGCCGGATTTGGATTCCGGATCTCGCTCCGCTCGTCCGGAATGACGACTTAAAAAATCTCCCATAGCGACGGGGAGCCTTTTTTTGTTGGAATGCTGAATTTGACACAGGTTCAATCCACGAAGGGCGAGAGCATGTAAATCAGATCGCTCTCCCGGGACGGGTAGGGTGTCATGATGCTCTGCCGGTGGAGTTCGTCTGCGGTCATGCCGGTCACCATGGCCAGGCGCAGGGTGTGAAGCAGACCGGCCGCGTTGTCCGACAGGATATGGCCGCCGAGGATGCGGTTGTCTTCGGGCAGCAGGATCTTGGAGTCGGCATGCCGCATGCCGACCCGCCGGTAGGTCGGCCCGGACAGGTTCTTTCCAAAGCTCTTCCAGTATTGGATGTTTTCTTCTTTCAGTTCATCCTCGGTTTTTCCGATCATCCCGTACTGGGGATAGGTAAACAGCAGGGCCGGCGCGGCCGAATAGTCGATCGTTGCCGGTTTGCCGCCCTCTCTTTCTGCCTCGATGGTCTCGGCGGCCACCCGGGCCTCGAAGTCGGCCACCCGGGCAAGCTGGAGGGTGGCCGCGCAGTCTCCCACCGCAAACACTCTGGGATTGGTGGTGCGCAAAGAGGAATCGACGACGATCCCCCTTTTTTCCGTTTGTATGCCGGCATTGTCCAGACCGAGCCCTTCGATGTTCGCCGCCCTGCCGGCGCCGTGGACCACGAGATCGGCCTCGTGCACCTTCCCTGAGCCGAGGTGCACCGCAAAGCCGTCCCCTTTCGGTTCAATGGCGTCGATTTTCACCCCGGTGATCACCTCGATGCCGTCTTCCTGCGATGCCGCAACCAGCAGCGACACCATCTCCGCATCGAAAGATCCCAGGGGACGGTCGGCGGCCTCCAGGATCTTGGTGCTGCGGTTTTTGGGGCCGAGCCTGGCGGCAAAGTGGGCAAACTCAAAGGAAATGAACCCGCCGCCGACAAAGACGATCCTCTCCGGCAGCCGCTCCAGCTCCAGAAAATCTTTGCTGACGGTCAGATGTTCG
>CBFCZJ010000615.1:0-1751 GCA_965602445.1 uncultured Desulfobacterales bacterium
TATTTTTCTGACCTCTGACATCTGACCTCTGACATCCGACATCTGGTTCTTGAACCTCTGAACCCCTGAACCCCTGAACCCCCGAACCTCTGAACCCCGAACCCCTGAACCTGGCACCTGGAACGCCGCGGCCGCTGAGATCCGGCTGTTTTTGAGGCTGTATCCGGTTTTTTATGCGGCGCAGCCGCTCTGGTAAAATCGAGGAGCGATTTTACTATGCTTCGAAAACGCGCCGGATGTCTTCCAGCGCCTCCGGGCCCATCATACCGAGCCGGGCGGCGATTTTGGGCTCCAGAAGCGCGTAGCTGCCTTCGGATCGTGCACAGAGCACCTCTGCCTTGTTATAGACCAATCCTTCCATGACCGCCTCGCGCGGGCCGGTGCGCTCTTTGATCCGGCCCTCCGCCCGAAGCTCAGCCCCCACATAGATGGGATGCAAAAATTCCACGGTCATCTTTTTGGTCAGGATCACTTTTTTCAGCTCTCATGCGTGAATGTTGCGATGCCCTGCCGGCATGACGAACTTTGCACATTACCCTCACAAAGAACGGGTGTCCAGTCCACCGGTTCTCTTTTTTGACGCGGCCGCCTGTATGCGTTAGAATTGATAAAAATGCTCGGCGCTTTTATGAGAGGCGGCTTTGCCGCATGACTCAAAGCGCCGGACGGCAAGGAAAAAGTCATGTCTGCAGGTTCTGACGATGGAAAAAAAGAAGCTCTACGGAGAGACGCTCAAAGAGCAATATGAAGCCAGTGCAAAGGACCGGGTCCATCGGTTCATGCTGGCAGACGGAGCCGTTCGCGGCGCCATCCTTTACGGCACCCGGATGATCAACGAGATGCGGTTCAACCATGAACTGGGCATCCTGGAGACCCTGGTTCTGGGAAGGGCTTTTCTCGGCGCCGGCCTCATGGCGTCGGGACTGAAAAACCGGGATCGGATCGTCCTGAAGATCGACTGCTCCGGGCCGATACGGGGACTGGTGGTGGAGGCCAACGCTTTTGGAGAGGTTCGCGGATATTTGAAGCAGGTGCCGATTCCCATCGAGCATCCATTGGAAGATACGGATCTTTCGTCCTTTTTCGGGGCGGGTATGCTGTCGGTAATCCGGCACCCAACCGGCGCCAAGGCCCCCTTCACCAGTCAGGTGGCCCTGCACTACGGAAACCTGGCAAAGGATCTGGCAGCCTATTATGTGGAGTCGGAGCAGATCCCCACGGCATTTCGGCTGGGAATCGATTTCGACCGGGAAGGAAACGTTGCCGGTGCCGGCGGTCTTTTTCTCCAGGCCCTTCCGGCCGCGGACGACGCCCTGGCCCGGGACCTGGAAGACCGGATGCGCGATCTTCCGCCCATCGGCGCCGAATTCGGCAAGAACCGGGATCCGAAGGAATTTGTCGACATCCGTTTTCGAAAATTCAGGCCGGTGTTCACTGACGATACCCGGATCGAGTTCATGTGCCATTGCAACCGGGAGCGGCTCAGGGGGCTGCTGACCATGCTGCCCGCAGACGAACTCAGGGACATCGCCGAAAACGGCCCCTTTCCCGTCGACCTCCGCTGCCACTTTTGCAACACCCTCTATGAATTCAGCCGCGAGAGCATCCGGAGGATATACGGTCAGCGATATCCGGACAACTAGTCCGGCGCTGCGCGCCGTGCTGCTGGCAGGCTGGAAGGCTGGGAAGCTGGGAGGCAGGGCGCTGCGCGCCGCTAGGAGGCCAGGAAGCTGGGATGCAGGGCGCTGCGC
>CBFCZJ010000616.1:0-1750 GCA_965602445.1 uncultured Desulfobacterales bacterium
CAGGCCGAATCAGCGGCCTTCCGCCCGGAGGAGGTGCGCACGAGAAAACCGATCTTGAGCAGATAGGGTTCCACCACATCCACCAGCGTGTCTGTCTCTTCCTGGAGCGTTGCGGCAATCGCCTCGATCCCGACCGGGCCGCCCCCGTAAAAATCGATGATCGTTTTCAGATAACGCCGGTCCAGCTCGGTCAGCCCCCGTTCGTCCACCCCTTCCAGAATCAGGGCGGCTTGCACAGTGGCCGCCTGGATGCTGCCGTCTCCCCGCACCTGGGCATAGTCCCGCACCCGCTTCAGGAGGCGGTTGACGATTCTGGGGGTTCCCCGGCTTCTCCGGGCCAGTTCCGACGCGGCAGCAGGGTCGATGTTCACTTCCAGCAAATCGGCGGAACGAAGGGTAATTTCCACGAGATCTTTTTCGCCGTAAAAATCGAGGCTGCGAAAGATCCCGAAGCGGTCGCGCAGGGGCGCCGATAACAGTCCGACCCGGGTCGTGGCTCCGACTAGGACGAAACGCTTGAGCCGATATCGGTGGCTCCGGGCGTGAACCCCTTTGTCGAAAATGAAATCGACCGCAAAATCTTCCATGGCCGGATAGAGGAATTCTTCGACGGTTCTAGGAGTTCGGTGGATCTCGTCGACGAAGAAAACGTCTCCTTCCTCCAATCGGGTCAATATGCCCAGAAGATCCCCGCCCTTTTCCAGGGCAGGCCCTGAAGTGACTGTCAGGTTCCCCCCCATTTCGTTGGAGATGATATGGGCCAGGGTGGTTTTCCCAAGGCCGGGGGGGCCGTGGAAAAGGATGTGCTCCAGGGGCTCTTTTCGCTTCTTGGCAGCCTCTATGGCAATTTGCAGGGCCTCGACCACCTCCCGCTGTCCGATGTATTCGCCCAGCATGCGGGGGCGAAGAGAAAGAATCTCCGGCTCCCTGTCCTCCGGCTGCTGGGAGCGGGACAGAATCCCCTGTTCAGGGGTGGAACGGGTGAGAAAATCGTCGGTCACGATTGGACCTCTCCACGGTAGACTTCTTCAAACAGCGCCTCGGCGGTGCTGATGCCCGGATTGCGCTCCATGGCCTCGGTGACCATGCGCCTGGCCTCTGCCTTGCTGTGGCCGAGCTGCTCTGTCAGCACTTTCAACACCTGGGCAAAAAGATCTTCGTTGGGTGGGGCCTCGAAGGGGTCGGCCGCCCGGATCAGGGCAAACTTTTCCATCTTGCCCCGAAGGGTGGCCACGATCTTTCCCGCGGTTCTGGGACCGATGCCCTTGAGCCGTTTCAGCCTCCCGGTATCGGCCGTCTCGATGGCGACGGCGATCTCACGCACCGGCATTTCAAGCGCCTTGACAGCCTTCATCGGTCCGATGTCCTCTACGGAGATGAATTGCTGAAAAAACTCGCGCTCGGCTTCCAGGTTGAATCCGATCAGCACCGGTTTTGGCTGGCGCTCGGTTTGATGGAAATAGATGTAAAGGGAGATTTCGTCCCCGGTCGACTTTCCGGACAGCGCTTCCATGACCACTGCCGGAAGCATCACCTCGTAGCCCACCGGCCCGGCCAGCAGCAGAATCCGGTCCTGCTCCTTTTTGAGGATCTTTCCTTCCAGATACCCGATCATGGCGGTCCCTTCTCCAAGGAGTGCTCGAGGGCATCAATCGGTGACGATACCGAGACCGATGAAAACTCACCACCGCAGGTGCGGAGATTGGAAATGCCTAAAATGCCTAAAATGAGCTTAAATGCCTAAAATTAT
>CBFCZJ010000617.1:0-1749 GCA_965602445.1 uncultured Desulfobacterales bacterium
TTTCCGACGGACCAGGGGGGCAGCGTCGGCCGCCACGTCGCCCGGGCGGTCAAGATGGTGCGCGACAGCGGCCTTGCCTGCCGGACCCATGCCATGGGCACCGAGATCGAAGGTGAGTTCGAGGAGGTCATGGCCCTGGTGGCCCGCTGCTTCGATGCCGTCTGCCGGGACAGCGATCGGGTCTACATGACCCTTGCCGCCGATTATCGAAGGGGGCGTGCCGGGGGGCTGGAAGGGAAGGTAAAGTCGGTGGAGGAAAAGCTTTAGGGCGCTTTGCGCCCGCTGGGAAGCTGGGAGGCTGGAAGGCTGGGAGGCAAAAAATCAAAATGATTCCCGGAGGTATTCTTTTGCCTTATGCTTCCCAGCATCCCAGCATCCTGGCCTCCCAGCGGCGAGAACGGCTCGGACTTTGTTGCGGTCATTTTGGCGCCATTGCACCAAAAGGATGCAGGGGTGATGCTTAAGCTCTCTCGCCAGGAACTGAGCTGGGTGCTGTACGACGTGGGAAACTCCGCGTTCGTTCTGATCGTGGTCACCACGGTGATGCCGATCTTTTTCAAGGACGTCGCCGCCGGACACATGGAAGACGCCTCCTCTACGGCCCTGTGGGGGGTTGCAAATGCGGCCGCTTCGCTGGTGGTGGCCGTGCTGGCGCCGGTGCTCGGCACCCTGGCCGACTACCGGTACATGAAAAAACGGTTTTTCGGTGGCTTTGCGGGGCTCGGCATCGGCTTTACCGCTATTCTCGTATTTGCCGGCGGAGGCGACTGGCTCATTGCTCTTGCCGCCTTCGTTGCTGCGCGGATCGGCTTTGCCGGCGCCAACGTCTTCTACGACGCATTCTTGACCGATGTCACCGAACCTGGGCGGATGAACCGGGTGTCGGCCGCCGGATACGGATTCGGATATGTCGGCGGTGCAGTTCCCTTCGTTGCGGTGATCGCCGTCATCTTATGGGCCGGCGCCGGTGCAGAGAGGCCGGGCATCTCTCCTGCGGCCTCTCGGATCGCGTTTGTCATCGTGGCCGTCTGGTGGCTGCTCTTCAGCCTGCCGATGCTCCGAAATGTCGACCAGCGTTATTTCGTTGCTCCCGACCCGAAGCCGATCCGGTCCGGTTTTCGCCGCCTGGCGGAGACCTTTAAAAAGATCCGCCAGCACCGGCAGACGTTTCTGTTCCTGGCGGCATATTTTTTCTACATCGATGGGGTGGACACCATCATCACGATGGCAGCGGCCTACGGCAGGGACATCGGCCTTTCGGTGACCATGCTGGTGCTGGTGGTGCTGGCCATCCAGATCGTGGCCTTTCCATTTACCCTGCTATACGGAAGGCTGGCGGACTGCTTTACCACCCGGAGCATGATCTTTGCCGGCATCGGGGTCTACACGGTCGTTGTCTTCATCGGATTTTTTCTTCCCTCGCTGCCCGCCGACTGGAAAGTCGGGGCGTTTTGGGTGCTGGCCATGCTGGTGGCCTCCGCCCAGGGCGGTATTCAGGCATTGAGCCGGAGCTACTTCGGGATGTTGATTCCGGCCCGGCAGAGCGCCGAGTTTTTTGGGTTCTACAACATCTTCGGAAAATTCGCCGCGATTATCGGGCCTTTTCTCATGGGCGTGGTGGGACGGGCCGCCGGAGACTCCCGCTACGGCATTCTCAGCGTCCTGGTCCTGTTCGTGATCGGCGGGCTGATTTTGCGCAAGGTGGAGGAGCCGGGATAGGGGGCCGAAGGTTCAGGGTTCCAGGTTCAG
>CBFCZJ010000618.1:0-1748 GCA_965602445.1 uncultured Desulfobacterales bacterium
CTCACCCCATGAACCCCTGAACCCTGAACCCCGAACCTCTGAACCCCGAACCTCTGAACCCTGAACCTCTCATGAAAAGAACGGTTGCGTTTTCCAAAAACGCCGTCAACGTCTTTTTCCACATCCTCACCGCTTGTAATCTTCATTGCAGACACTGCTACATCAATCCCGAACAACACGGCACCCAAACCCTGCCGATCGATCTTATCGAGAAGTGGCTCGATCTGTTTGCGGCCCGGGCCAAAGAGGCCAACGTCATTTTTCTCGGCGGCGAGCCGACCTTGCACCCGGAGCTGGGCCGGGCCGTTCGCACGGCCCGAGGGCTCGGCTATCGCAGCATCACCGTGGATACCAACGGATACCTGTTCAATGATTTTCTGGACCGGGTGTCGCCGGAGGAAATCGACGCCGTCAGTTTCAGCCTCGACGGCCCGACGGCGGAGATCAACGACGCCATCCGGGGGAAAGGATGCTTTGACCGCTGCGTTTCCGGAATTCGGCAGGCGGTCGCCCGGGGTTTTTCAACCAGCTTAATCTACACCGTCAGCCGGGAAAACCTCCACGCACTAGAAGAGATGCCCGCCCTGCTCGACGAACTCGGCGTCGAGCGATTTTTTATCCAGGTGATCGGAATTCGCGGAAAATCCGCCTCAGAAGAGTTTTTCGGATCTCAGCTCAGCCGGGAAGAGTGGACCCGGGTCGTGCCGGCCGTCGCAAAGAAGGCGGCCGAGTCCGGGCGGGTCGTCAGCTATCCAAAGGTGTTTCTGGAACCCGGAGAAGTTTTCGAGTGCGCCGGAAACGTAGCGGAAAACTACTTCATCTTTCCCAACGGGCGCGTCTACCGCTGCCCCCTGTGCGAGGATTTCCCAATTCATGGCATGCAGATTCACGAAGGGCATTTGGAGCGAAGATCGAAGATCAACGAAGAAGATCTTTTCAGCCTTCAGATACCGGAAGGATGCGTCATGAACAAACTGGTCCAGCCGGACAACCTCGAATACGACAAAGAGGGCCGCCCCCTCTACCGAATCGCCTGCTGCCTGCTCAAGGAAGAGATCCATCCATGAGAAGATCACTCTAAATGATATCCTGTGCAAATCTGGGTGCATCATAGCCCTGCCGCTGACCGCGAGGCGATCAGTTTGATCAACCGTGAAACTTCCCTCGAAGCCTCTGCCGATGTAGTGAACGGCCTCCGTGCCGTTCATGAAGGCACGGCAGGGACGCCGTGCCCTACGAAAAACCCCGGCTTCGACCGAAGTTTCATACGATAGTGATTGCGTAATGTAATCGCACCAGGGATTTGATCGGTAACCCCTGTGGTCCGTTCGCCGGACTTTTTTGTTGATGGCCACTTTATTTGACCATTCTAAGAGACGGGAGGATCCAAGCATGGCAACTTCGGAACAAGGCAACCCGGGCGTGGTCGGCCTGGCAGGCTTCGGCATCACGACCCTGCTGCTTCAGTTTCATAATGTGGGGTGGTGCGGCGTCGGCCCCATCGTTTCCATGGCGTTCGTGTTCGGCGGGCTGGCCCAATTGATCGCCGGCTACCAGGAATTCAAGTGCGGCAACAATTTCGGATATAGCGCCTTTTGCTCCTACGGGGCATTTTGGATCGCGCTGGGCATCATCTTTTTGCTCAACCACTTCAACATCTATCACTCCAGTACCACCGATGTCGGATGGTTTCTGGTGGGATGGACGCTTTACACCTTCATCATGTGGTTTGCCGCCATGAAGATTCA
>CBFCZJ010000619.1:0-1709 GCA_965602445.1 uncultured Desulfobacterales bacterium
CAAAAGATTCGTATAAATCTCCCGCCGGAGAATCTTGAATCTGGAATTTTGAATCCCGCCGCGGTCAGCGGCGGGGCGGGATTCACATTCTTGTCGGTGATAAAATCGCTGCCCCGAATGGATCCTGGTCGACGAGGCTGGTGTCGTGTTTCCGATCGTTCATATTGAATTTCATACTAAGCAGTCGCCGCCAGAAAATCAACCATTCCGGCGCTGCTTGAACCAGAGAACGATCTGGGATAAGGTGCTTGGCGCTGATGTGCCAATATGAGCTGCTATCCGTTAAGCTATGTGAGACTATCCGGATGTCTGATGGCAGCATCCAGAAAAGAAAGCGAAAAATTGAACTTCATGCCTGTCTGTAACTTCGGTCGAAGTCGCGGTTTTTGTAGGGCACGACCTCCGTGTCGTGCCGGTTTGAACGGCACAGAGGCCGTTCACTACACTGGCAGAGGCTTCGACAGAAGTTTCACCATTGATCAAATAGGTCAGCCCCGGCGGGCAATCGGAGGGACTGACATGCGGCATCCGGTTTTATCTTATCAGCTTAGTGGCTTATCAGCTTAGCAGCTTAATTATGCCATGAAACGTCTCGCCATCGTCATATTGCTGCTCGTCCTCGCGGTCCTCGCTGCGGGAACCGCCGTGGTGCTCGACCTGCTGGCATATGCCGCCGCCCCGGCAAAAGAAACGGCCGAAGCAGAGGTTGTCGCCGTTTCCCCGGGCGAGCCTTTTTCAGCCATTGCCGGCCGGCTCTTTGACCGGGAGTTGATCGTGATGCCGCAAAAGTTCAAGCGGTATGCCCGGCTGCGAGGGTTCGACAAGCAGGTCAAGGCGGGCGAGTACGAGCTGTCGGCTGCCATGGCGCCCCGGCAGATCCTGTCCACCCTGGTGGCAGGAAAAGTCCGTCTCCGCCGCCTCACCATCCCGGAGGGCTACGACCTGGTGCAGATCGCTGCCGCGGCTGCCGATGCGGGCCTCGCAAGTGAGGACGAGTTTCTGTCTAAGGCTTATGACGAGGCCCTGGTCCAAAAAATGGGCATCGAGGCAGAGAGTTTCGAAGGGTATCTTTTTCCCGAGACCTACTTTTTTCCACGGAACCAAACCTCCGAGCAAATGATCGCCGCCATGGTGGAGCGGTTCCGGTCGGTCTTCTCGCCGCAGTGGCGGCGCCGGGCCGAGCAGATCGGCCTGTCGGTTCATGATATCGTGACCTTGGCTTCCATCATCGAAAAGGAGACCGGCGCCGCAGAAGAGCGCCCCCTGATCGCTTCGGTGTTTCACAACCGACTTGCCAAGGGAATGCGCCTGGAGAGCGACCCGACGGTGATTTACGGGATCGAGTCGTTTGACGGAAACCTGACCAGAAAGCACCTTCGAACTCTCACCGCTTATAACACCTACCGGATTCGGGGCCTGCCTCCCGGCCCCATTGCAAGCCCCGGCCGGGCCTCGCTTGAGGCGGCCTTGTTTCCGGCCAAAAGCCCATACCTGTATTTTGTTTCGAAAAAGGACGGGACCCACCATTTTTCCGCGACCTTCCGGGAGCACCGCTCGGCGGTGCGCAAATACCAGTTGGGCCGGTAATTTCCCTTCAATCCCCGCTGCTGACCGGCGGGGATTATGTAAAACTTCGATCGAAGGCAAATGCGACAGGGAAGAAAATTTTCAAATCTCAAGCACCAAATCACAAACAAATTCCAAATTCC
>CBFCZJ010000620.1:0-1709 GCA_965602445.1 uncultured Desulfobacterales bacterium
GTGAGACGACCGTCACGTTGCGCCGCCCGAGATGATCCGACGCCCATCCGCCGATCAAGGCCATGAACAGTCCGGAGATCCGCGACAGGGAAAGAAGCATGTTGGCATCGGAGCGGACCATACCGTAATCGGAGACCAGATACAGCGGGAGCATGGTGTACAGCCCCAGGGTGCCGCTGATCCCGAGTCCGAAGAGAAACGTCATGATCCAGAAGTTGGGATCCGATAAAAACACCTTCATGGATTCGAGCCCGGGGGGCCGGCCGACGAACCTGCCCCCTCTACCGAACCGGGCAAAGAAGATGCCGAGCAGCAGGGCGCACGCCCCGAAGACCACCGGCACAGCCTTCCAGGCAAATCCGCCCAGAATCAGCTCCGCGGCAAAGGGAACCGCGATAAAGGCCAGGCTCGGCGCCAATTCATGCACGGCAATGGCCTTTCCCCAGTTTTTCGGGCGGACGATGGAAGTAAGTGCTGCGATCGCCGACGGCAGATATAAACCTGCTGCAGCACCGAGGACCACCACGCTCAGTCGCAAGGCCAAGAGACTTTGGGCAAAAGCCATCCCCATCAGGGCCAGGCCGACGCCGACGGCAGAAACAACGATGGTGCTTCTGTGAAGAAGACGGGCGGCCACGTAGCCCGACCCGAGAAGCGCGGCAAAATAGCCAACGGAAATCAGAAAAAACAAGGACCCGGCGGCGGCATGGGATATTTGAAGGTCGGCTTCGATCTCGGGCATCAGCGGAGAGAGCACGATCCGGCTGCTGATGTTGAAAAAGAAAAGACCGGCCATCAGCACTACCGCCCAGGCGGTGTCGCCGAAACCCGTTTTCGGAGCCTCACCGGCGATCATTTTTGCCTCTTTCATCGAATAAAATTGCGGAAGCAATTTTATTCGGCAGGTCCATCCGGGTCGAACTTGAGGTTGCCCATGTCAAAGCCGGAAAGCGCCGCTTCAAGCGCTTCGGTGGAGATTTCCGGGACACTGCGGCGGTCCGGTCTCAGGTTTTTCGCCTCCCGCAGGTAGACATGAACGATTTCACGGGCGCTTCTGGCGGTGTTCCAGTGGATGAGCACCCGGATGCAGCGGGGCAGCCCGCCCGGCACCTGCATCTCGTGGCCGCACATCAGTGCGACATCGTACCAGCCGAGCTGGCGGGCGGCCAGGGCCGGATAGGTGGCGTTTAAATCCGTGGTGGTGGTGAAGATGGCGCTGGCCACGTCTTTGCTGTGCATTTCGTTGGCCCGGACGATGAGGTAGATCATCTCCCGGGTGGCCTGCAAGATGGCCTCCTTGGAGTTTTCGGCCACGGTGGTCGCACCCCGCACGCCGCGACAGACGAGAGCGGGGGAGCAAGGCGTTTTTTTTCGATTGGGCATGGAGTGTCCAAAAATTCGAAAGATGTCCGATGTCGGATGTCGGATGTCAGATAGAAAGACCGATATCAGATGTCAGAGGTCAGAGGTCAGATGTCGGAAACTACCGGAGGTCCGGTATCTGACATCTGTCTTTGGCTTCCCAGACTCCCTGTCCTGAGAGAGGCGCCGCCGAGTCGAAGGGCCAGCCTCCCAGCAGTGCACAGCGCCTCCGCCCTCCGCCTGTTTTGAAATTCTAAATTCTCAATTCTAATTTCTAAATCGTACTTAGGCCTCCCAGCCTACTGCTTCTTGTCCTTCATGGCGTTTTGCAGTTTTTCGGCAAGGTC
>CBFCZJ010000621.1:0-1707 GCA_965602445.1 uncultured Desulfobacterales bacterium
TCATCGCCGAAGGCGTGGTCGGCTGGACCGCCAACGGGCTGAACTGACAGATGTCCGATGTCGGAGGTCGGAGGTCGGAAAAGCCAGAGGTCCGATGTCAGAGGTCGGATATCAGCGAAAGACAAAGACTTTTTGACAGGATTGACCGGATAGACAGGGTTTTTGCCCAATGAGCTTTATGATCCTCACCGTTGGATACCGGAGATGGCGCTGGGGTGGCGCATAGAGCAAAAGGCATAGGGCGAAAAACAGCGGACCAAGGGTAAAATAGGATTATTTTATTTTTCTTCGGACATCTGACATCCGACATCTGACATCGGGTTCCTGAAAAGTGGTAAGAAAAATGAAAGAACGGATAAAGAGAGTATTAGAGCGGATTGCAGCGGCGGCCAAGCGGGCCGGGCGGGATCCGGCCGATGTTGCGCTGGTGGCGGTGACCAAGACCCACTCGGCAGAGGCCGTGCGGGAAGCGGCCGAAGCCGGGCTTTCCGTGTTCGGAGAAAACTACGTCCAGGAAGCCAGAGACAAGATCGAGGCCCTGGCCGACCTCGATCTTTCCTGGCACTTCATCGGTCACCTGCAAAGCAACAAGGCCAAGTATGCGGTGGACCTGTTCGACCTGATCCATTCGGTCGATTCATTGAAGCTGGCCAAAGAAATCGACAAGCAGGCCGAAAAGCGCGGCAAGGTTCAGGAGGTGCTGGTGCAGGTGAATCTCGGAAACGAGCCGACCAAATCCGGCACCGGGCAAGACGAGGCCGCAGACCTTTGCCGGGAGACAGCCCGGCTCAAGCATGTAAAGATCCGCGGCCTGATGACCATGCCCCCGTTTTTCGACGAGCCGGAAAAGGCCCGCCCCTATTTTGCCGCCCTGAGCCGGCTGCGGGACCGGATCGCGGCGCTGTCCATCGAGGGGGTCTTTATGGAGGGGCTTTCCATGGGCATGACCGGAGATTTCGAAGCCGCCGTGGAAGAAGGCGCCACCTGGGTGCGAATCGGCACGGCGCTTTTCGGAGAACGGCAATGAAAATCCTGCTTCATGCCTGCTGCGGGCCGTGCGCCGTCTATCCGGTGAAACAGCTTCGCGGCGAAGACCACGAGGTGATGGGGTTTTTCTACCGCCACAACATCCACCCCTACACGGAATGCCTGCGCCGGCAGGAGGCCCTCGAGCAGTACGCAGAGCAGGCCTCCCTGAAGCTGATCGTGCAGGAGGGCTACGACCTGGAAGGATTTCTTCGTAAAGCGGCCTACCGGGAGGCGGACCGGTGCCGCATCTGCTACCACGACCGGCTCCAGGCCACGGCCATGCTGGCACGCCGGGGAAAATTCGACGCTTTTACCAGCACCCTGCTTTACAGCAAGTTCCAGAAGCACGAGCAGATCCGGGAGCTGGGAGAAGCCGTGGCCAAAGCGGTGGGCGTTTCCTTCTTTTACAGCGATTTCCGGGAAGGATGGAAAGAAGGCATCGCGGACTCCAAAGAGATGGGGCTTTACCGCCAACAGTACTGCGGGTGCGTATATAGTGAAAAGGAGCGTTATTTTGGGCGTTCCGCCCAAAATAACGATAGTGGAAAAACAAAAAAATAGAAATATTCGCCATTCTCTGCAGAGCGACAGCGTCGCGTCATATAAAATCGTTTTACGATTTTATTTTTAGCTCATTTTAGGCATTTTAGGCATTCTATGGACTATCCGTGTAAGCCA
>CBFCZJ010000622.1:0-1705 GCA_965602445.1 uncultured Desulfobacterales bacterium
CGCCGCCCAACCTGCTCGATTATGAGCGGACCTGCAGCGCTTTTTCATGGGACGACATCCGACGGGAATTGAACGGCCTTCCCGACGGCGGCGGGCTGAATATCGCCCACGAAGCTGTCGATCGCCATGCCGAAGGTTCCCTGAAGAACCATCTGGCGCTTCGCTGGCTGGGCAGCGGGGACAGGGTCCGGGACTTTACCTACACCGAACTGAAGATCATCACCAATCGGTTTGCCAACGTGCTCCGCGGCCTGGGGGTGGGCCGCGGCGATACGGTCGCGGCTCTGGCCGGCCGCATTCCCGAACTTTACTGGGGCGCGCTGGGGACTTTGAAAAACAACAGCGTCTTTTGCCCTCTTTTTTCGGCCTTCGGGCCGGAGCCGGTATTTCAACGCCTCAGCCGGGGGGATGCGCGGGTGTTGCTGACCACCTCAGATCAATTTCGGAAAAAGATCTTTCCGCAGCGGGAAAAACTTCCCCAATTGGCCCATGTCCTTCTGGTGGACGCAGACGACCATCCCGAACCCGGGGTGTGGTCGCTTCCCCGGCTCATGGAGGCGTCTTCGGAATCGTTCACCATTGCCGCCACCGCCTCGGAAGACCGGGCGCTGCTGCACTTTACCAGCGGTACCACCGGTCTTCCCAAGGGGGCCATCCATGTACACGAGGCCGTGCTGACCCACTATGCGACCGGAAAATTCGTCCTCGATTTCCACCCCGGAGACGTGTTCTGGTGTACGGCCGATCCCGGCTGGGTGACCGGCACCTCTTACGGGATTATCGCCCCGCTGCTGCACGGCATCACCAACATCGTCGATGAGGCGGATTTCGATGCCGAGCGCTGGTGCCGGATTCTGGCGTCTGAAAAAGTCACCGTCTGGTACACGGCGCCCACGGCCATTCGGCGGCTCATGCGCCTGGGCGTCGCCCCGCTGCGGGAGCACGATCTTTCCCGCCTGCGGGTGGTCCACAGCGTGGGCGAGCCCCTCAACCCGGAGGCGGTGGTCTGGGGCCAGGACGCGCTGGGCCTGCCCATCCACGACAACTGGTGGCAGACGGAGACCGGCGGCATCATGATCGCCAATTTCCCGGCCATGGAAATCCGGCCCGGGTCCATGGGACGGCCTCTTCCCGGCATTACGGCCGCCATCGTGCACCGAAGCGAAGACGGCCCTGCCTCGGTGGTCGAAGAACCCGACGTCCAGGGGGACCTGGCGTTGAAACCGGGCTGGCCCTCCATGTTCCGGGGCTACCTGCACGACGAAGAACGCTATCGGAAGTGTTTTGCCGGCGGGTGGTATCTGACCGGCGATCTGGCGCGGCGCGATGCCGACGGATACTTCTGGTTCGTTGGCCGGGCAGACGACATCATCAAGACCTCCGGACACATGGTGGGACCCTTCGAGGTCGAAAGCACCCTCATGGAGCATCCTGCGGTGGCCGAGGCCGGGGTTATCGGCAAGCCCGACCCCCTTATCGGCGAGATGGTCAAAGCGTTTGTCGCACTGAAACCCGGCGTTTCTCCGGAAGACGATCTCAGGCTGGAGCTCATCGGCTTTGCCCGAAAGAGACTGGGGGCCGCCGTGGCGCCGAAAGAGATCGAGTTCAAGGAAAAGCTTCCCAAAAACAAGGCCGGCAAGATCATGCGGCGGCTGCTCAAGGCCCGCGAACTGGGGCTGCCGGAAGGAGACCTTTCGACCCTGGA
>CBFCZJ010000623.1:0-1701 GCA_965602445.1 uncultured Desulfobacterales bacterium
TTTCGTGCCGGCTTTTTGGCACGACGATTTCTCGATTTAAAAACGTTTCCTATAGCCGACCACAATCTGCGACCACCCGGCGTTGGCCAGAAAGTACTGACCGTGGATCTCGAATTCGTAGAGCTGCGACGGGGCGGTGATATCTAGAGAAGCCCCTCCGGCCAGTCCGGCCGTCCGCACCGCGTATCGTGCATTATTCAGATCCACGACTGCCGGTTCGCTGTTGCCGGCGTTCCAGTTGGTCGGGTTCCTGATGGCCGTGCCGGGCCAGACGCTGTCGTCATTCAACCAATCCAAGGTGGTCGATTCGGGAAGAAGATCGTCGGCGTCGGCGTTGTCGATGCGTTGAATCGCTTCGTTCATGGCCCCTTCCGCCCGAAAAAAATTCTGTTTGTACTCGCGCTCGTTTCTGGCAATCATCAGGTCGATGTTGGACTGATTGATGGCCGAAATGCCCAGAATCGTCAAAATGGCCATGATCAACAAGGCGATGACCATGACGCTTCCATTCTCGTTTGACAGATGCTTTTTCATGTTCTTTCCCCGCGGGGCTGTCGGCTCCCCATTTAGAACCGAGTGGTTTTCAAAAATCTGAAATCGACGCTGTGCGGCCCATATAAATCGGTCCATTGAACACTGAGCACCACGTCTAAAGCGTCGTTGTTTCCGTCGCTGTCCAGGTCGAGAATGGTCGTTTCCCATTCGATATCGTACTGCTGCCGGCCGCTTTCATATGTTTCTTGATGATCGGCGTTGCCGTTTTCGGCCGGATCCAACATGGCAGACGGGTTGGTCGGATCGAAGGGTTCGGCCATGATCTGCTCCACCCAGGCCTGCCCCTGGTTCAAGGCTTGCGTCATTCCAACGGAGGTGGAATTGCTTTTCAGGGCCGAGGTCTGCATGGTGCCGATGGCAAGGATGCCGATCATGAAAATCGAGATGGCGATGAGCACCTCTAAAAGGGTGAATCCGGCCTCTGTGTCTTGTCCCGGCAAGGCTTCCTGAATCAGATTTCTTTCCATCTGTTTGCTCCCCTGCAAAAAAGTCACCTGCGGTGATCAAATCAAAAGGTCATGTTCCGGCACTTCACCCGCGTTTCCAGGATCTTGTGCATGAATGGCTCGCCGCCTCCCGCAACCTGGTGCCTCCCGATATCGTAGATTCGATTGGCGCTGTAATTGCGGATCGGGTCGATTGACCGGGCCAGCAGCCAGATTCTCACTTCCCGGATCCGGTCCAGTTCCGGGGTGCTGGCCAAAGCCGTATTGGTCATCACATTCAAATCGAGGCTTCCATCCCCGTTGGTGTCCACGGCCCAGATGATATCTCCGGCAGCGTCGGTGTCGAGCTGACCGTCCTCGTTATCATCGAATGCATAGGCAAAGGAAAAGGCGCGAATACCGTTGGCAATCGGCTGAAAACCGCCGCCGGCCCCCCTGTCCCGCCGCAGGGCCTCGATGACCTTGGCATCCAAAATTCCGTCCCGGTTTCCGTCGTCTGCGGCAAGAAAACCGTAGGAAATATCCTCTTCCTCGTCGTCGGCGTCGCCGTCGTCGTTGAGGTCCATGGTCACCTGCATCAGCCCCTCTCTGGCTTCGACAAATCCGACGTCTGCATTTCCAGTGGGGCTGTAGGAGGCCATCCGGATATCGCGCTCCAGAATCGCCAATGCCGCCCTGAGGTTCTGCTGCATCCGAACCA
>CBFCZJ010000624.1:0-1691 GCA_965602445.1 uncultured Desulfobacterales bacterium
CCGAACCGCCGTTCGCGCTGCTGGAACTGTTTCAGGATTTCAATCAGCTCCTCGCGGGAAAAATCAGGCCAAAGCGTGTCGGTAATGAAGATTTCAGCGTAGGCCATCTGCCAGAGCAGAAAATTGCTGATGCGCATTTCTCCGCTGGTTCGAATGAGAAGATCCGGATCGGGCAGTCCGCGGGTATAGAGCAGGTCAGCCACCAGGTCCTGGTCGACGGCCTCCGGCGAAAGCTCTCCGCAAGCCGCTTTTTCTGCAACTTGCCTGGCCATGCGCACCAATTCCGATCGCCCCCCATAGCTCAGCGCAAGATTCAAGGTCATGTCCGTCAAATGGGCGGTCGCGGCGCGGACATCGGAAAGTGCATGCTGCACGCCGGCAGGAAGGCGCTCTGTTTCACCGATGGTCGTCAGCCGGATGCCGTTTTCCAGCAGCTCCGCCTTTTCCGTCTCGAGAAATTTCTTGAGCAGGGTCATCAGGGCCGTGATTTCAGCCTGTGGGCGCTCCCAGTTCTCGGTGGAAAAGGCATAGAGGGTCAATACGCGGATGCCAAGCTCCCGGCAGGCCCGGACGATGCGCCGCACCGTCTCCGCCCCTTGCTCGTGTCCCTTGACACGGTTGAGAAGGCGCTTGCGGGCCCACCGGCCGTTGCCGTCCATGATGACAGCGACGTGGGCGGGAAGCTTTTGGGGATCGAGTTTCAGCGAAGATGCGCTGGTCTCCTTAGAACTCAAGGATTTCCTTCTCTTTTTGGCTGCAGATCTCGTCGATCATCTCGATGTGCTCATCGGTGATCTTTTGCACCTGCTCCTGGGCCTTGAAGGCATCATCTTCGGAGATGTCGCCGTCTTTTTTGAGTCCCTTGAGAAGTTCGTTGGAATCCCGCCGGATGTTCCGAACGGCCACTCGATGTTCTTCGGCGATCTTGTTCACCACCTTGACCAGTTCTTTTCTTCGCTCTTCGGTCAAAGGAGGGATCGTGATCCGAATGATTTTGCCGTCGTTGGAGGGCGTCAGCCCCAGGTCGGACTTTAAAATGGCTTTTTCGATTTCTTTCAGGGCCGATACATCCCACGGCTGGATAGCGAGCATCCGCGGCTCAGGCACCTGCAAAGAAGCCATCTGGTTTAGGGGCGTCGGGGTACCGTAGTAGTCTGCCTTGATTCCATCCAGAAGAGAAAGAGACGCCCTGCCGGTCCGCACCCGTTTCAGTTCATTTTTCAGGGCGGTGATCGACTTGCCCATCCGGTCCCGGGTTTCCTCGTATACTTCCTCGATCATGGCATCCCCCTGCGGAATCGCTTGCGCGCTGCCGCTTTGTTGTCCCTGAACAGGACTACTGTCTGAAACTCCGCCCAATGCCGGGGTTGTTGTAGGGCACGACCTCCGTGTCGTGCCGGTGTGAACGGCACGGAGGCCGTTCACTACATAGGCAGAGGCTTCGCACAAAATTTAGGGTTCGATCAAACTGGTCGGCTTACAAATACATCAATCCTCATATTCTTCGCAAGCCGATCATGTCTCGTTGTTGCAGGCAATATAATTTTTCTCCGCCTCTGCGTCTCTTATGTTGAATTGAATACGTGGAGACCGTAATAAATGCCTAAAATAGTGGTGTCACTTTGCTCCGGCTTTCATATGAAACAGGCAGTATTCCATAATTTTAGGCATTTAAGCTCATTTTAGGCATT
>CBFCZJ010000625.1:0-1689 GCA_965602445.1 uncultured Desulfobacterales bacterium
AGCAGAATAGAGCATGAAAAACCAAAAAGGAACCGTATATCTGATCGGTGCCGGCCCCGGCGATCCAGGCCTGATCACCGTAAAAGGGGCTGAATGCATCCGCCGGGCCGATGTCGTGGTGTACGATTACCTGGCCTCCCCGACCCTGCTGGGGTACGCGAGAAAGGAGTCCCAGAAAATCTATGTCGGCAAAAAGGGGGGAGATCACACCCTGTCCCAGGAAGGGATCAACGATCTTCTGGTGGAAAAAGCCGCCGCGGGCTTGAATGTGGCCCGCCTCAAGGGGGGCGATCCGTTTATTTTCGGCCGCGGCGGAGAAGAGGCCGAGGCCCTGGTGCAGGCAGGCATCTGCTTTGAGATCGTTCCGGGCGTCACCTCGGCCGTCGCTGCACCGGCCTATGCAGGGATTCCGCTGACCCATCGGCAATTCACCTCGACTCTGGCGTTTGTCACAGGCCACGAAGATCCAGGCAAGGAAGAATCGAGCATCGATTGGAAGGCCGTCTCGAAAATCGGCACCCAAGTCTACTTCATGGGGGTAAAAAACCTGCCGAAAATCGTCGCCCGGCTGCTGGCCAACGGCATGCCCCGGCAAACCGGCGCTGCATTGGTGCGGTGGGGCACCACGCCATTGCAGCAGACCGTGGCCGGCACATTGGAAGACATCGTCGAAAGGGCTGAAACCGCCGGAATCAAAGCCCCGGCCATCATCGTGGTCGGCAATGTGGTCGCGCTTCGAAACAGGCTTCGCTGGTTCGAAGACCGACCTCTTCTGGGCAAGCGGATCGTGGTCACCCGGGCACGGGAGCAGGCCAGCTCGCTGGTGCAGACCCTGACCGATCTCGGCGCCGCGGTGCTGCAATGCCCCACCATCGAGGTGATCCCGCCGGAGAGCTGGGAGGCGCTCGATGGGGCCATCGAACAAATCGCCGGCTACCAATGGCTCGTGTTCACCAGCGTCAACGGTGTCAGATACTTTTTCCACAGGCTTTTCGAGCGCGGCCTGGATGTCCGCGCATTAGGCCACCTGGGTACCTGCGCCATCGGCCCGGCAACGGCCGAAGCCTTGCTGGCTTTCGGGATGAAGACCGACATTTTGCCCAAAAGCTACCGGGCAGAGTCGATCGTGGCGTCTTTCCGGTCCTTGGATGTGGCCGGCAAACGAATCTTGCTGCCCCGGGCAGAGGAGGCCCGGCCGATCCTGCCGATGGAACTGAACAACATGGGCGCCCTGGTAGACGAGGTGACTGCCTACCGGACCCGGGCCGCGGAGGAATCAAAAGAGCTGCTGCTCGAATCCCTGGAAGAAGGCGCAGTGGACATGGTGACCTTCACCAGCTCTTCCACGGTCAGAAACTTCAAATCTCTGCTGCCGGAGAAGCGGATGTCCGCTCTCATGGCGCCCGTAACGGTGGCCAGCATCGGCCCGATCACTACGGAAACCGCAGAAAGCGAAGGGTTCAAGGTCGGCACGACGGCCGAAACGTTCACGATCCCCGGGCTGGTCTCGGCCATCCTCGATCATTACGGCCGGGCTGCGAACTCTTTTCCCAAGGGGCAGGAAACGGCGAAAAACCAACCATGGTAAAACCATAAAAAGCCCCCGAAGCGTCCTGCCGGGCCCCGGATCAATGCCTGCCCCGGACCTGATCCGGAGTCCGGTGGCATCCAGAAGTGTCTGGAATTACT
>CBFCZJ010000626.1:0-1680 GCA_965602445.1 uncultured Desulfobacterales bacterium
ACTTCTCAATCCGTCATCCCGGGCGAAGCGAAGCGGAGAGCCGCGGTTCGACAGGTTCGACAAGCTCACTGCAGGCAGGCTCACCGTCCTGAACGAAGTCGAAGGAGGATCCAGCAATTCCTGGATGCCCGCCTGCGCGGGAATGACGAAAAAGGGAAATTCGGACCTTTTACGAAACCATCATACTTTATCAAGGACGGCAGAATGTATCTCACCACCATGACCCATCGGGACGAACTCTTCGATACGACCATGCGCTGGCTCAACGATGAGTTCGCCCCGGAAGACGGTGAGAAGATCACCCGGATATTTTTATACGAGAGCGCCGTGTCGGCGGTCGTCGTCGATTGGATCATCGCCTGGCTGGACAGTCTTTTCAGCGGGCCGCTCGGGATCGAAAGAATCCGTCAAAAACAGGTGCTGCGACGGCGGTTGATCCAGTATCTTCCCCGTCAAAGCGCGCGCATCGGGGAGCTGATCCGACGGTTCGAAGACAACCCGGAGTACTTTTTCCCGCGTCTGCCCATCGACGCCCTGCTGGTTACGACGTCGGACTCGCAGCTGGCGGCCATCGGCCGGATCAAGCGTCTGACCCGGGTGGCGGAAAAAGTCTCTTTTCGGCTGGTGGACGCGCTTTTCAAGGAAATCCAGGCCGAAGCCCGGCAGCAGGCAGGACGGCGGGCCGCTGCGGCCGGTGTGGTGCTTCCCGATCTGCTCAGCTCCGAGCAAGAGATGCAAACCGACTTTGCCGCGGCCGAGGCGGAGGTGGCCCGCCGGTTTCGAAACCGCAGCGTGTTGATCTCCCGCGAGTCCATGACCGTCAACGATCTGGTCGGTTTCAAGATGGTCGGCGATCCGGAATTTTTAGAACAGGTGCCCGAACTGCTGGATCGGGAACCGGGGATGACCCTTGTCGAGACCGAGAAGCACACCGGCAACTACAATGCCGTGAACCTCCTGGTGGAAATCGATCTGCCCGCCCCGGACGAACTGGCCAGGCACCTGAAGGGATTTGACTGGTCCATCGCAAGGCAGCGGGGGCTTGATCCGGCGGCGGCAAAACGGGGCTTGATGAGTTACCTGGCCCGCGGGGCCGATGCGGTGCGCATCGAGATCATCTTGACCACCTATGACGAACTCATGGAATCGGAGTTTGGCCGCTCTATGCACGAGCTACGGGTGGTGCGGCTGCGACAGCGCCAGACCTACAGGGGTCCCATCGCCCAGAACGCGGCTTACCTGATCGAATACATGCTGGCGCTGGCCGCTTCGCCCACCGTCGAAGTAAAGGAGGTGCCGATCAAGATGTACGGCCGATACCTGCCCGAAACCATCGCCAGCACGAAATCCGCCCTTTTCGGCAAAGAGCTCGACGGCACATTGCTGGATGCCTTTTCCATGAAATTGGGCGGTCTTGACCGGCTCCGGCCTGCCGCGCCGCCGGCGGGCACAAACGTGCCCCGGCGGTGACCGCGAGGCGTTCAGTTCGATCAACCGTGAAACTTCCCATTCCGTCATCCCGGGCGAAGCGGAGCGGAGACCCGGGATCCAGAAAGGCCTGGATGCCGGATCAAAAAAGCTTGCCCCGGACTCGATCCGGGGTCCGGCATGACGGACCGGGAACATGAAGTTTCACATAAGCCCCGCCGCTGACCGCGGCGTGATTCCAAATTCCAGATT
>CBFCZJ010000627.1:0-1678 GCA_965602445.1 uncultured Desulfobacterales bacterium
CGCCAGCCACCATCATAATGCGGGTTGCCGCCATTGGCTCGATTACAAAAGGCTTATTGGTCGAGGAGTTCGCGGTGGGTCTCGATGTGCTCCCTGATCTGGGCCATGATCTGGAAAGCGACGGCCAGGGCTCTTCGCCCTTCGCGGCCGGAGACTTTGGGAGTGGTGCGGTTTCGGACGTTGCGCACGAAGTCTAGAAGTTCGGCTTCCAGGGCGTCTTTTTCTACAAAGGAAGATTTAAGGATCTCTTCCTTGGGCAGGCCGTCTTCCCCTTTTTCCGGGGTCTGGCGAATGACCATGATCTCCTTTTTGGCGTAATCCACGGCCAAGTAGCATTTCGGCTGAAATATGCGAAGGCGGCGGATATTGTCCTTGGAGATGCGGCTCACGGTGACATTGGCCGTGCAGCCGTTTTCGAAGATCAGCCGGGCATTGGCGATGTCCGTGGTGGGGGTGACTACCGGTACGCCCACGGTGTGGATGGTGCGGAGGGGGGAATTGACGATGGACAAGACGATGTCAATATCGTGAATCATCAGATCCAGCACGACATCCACATCGATGCCGCGATTCTTGAACATATGGATGCGGATGGACTCGATGAACATCGGCTGGGTCAAATACTCTTCCATGGCGAGGACGGCCGGGTTGAATCGTTCCAAATGTCCCACCTGAATAATCAATCCGCGGGTATCTGCCTTGGCGATGAGTTCATCGGCTTCGGTGAGGGTGCTGGTCATCGGTTTTTCAATGAGGATGTCCACCCCCTGCTCCAGGCAATCGGCTGCCACCCGGTGATGGAGCGTGGTCGGCACCACAATGCTGACCGCCTGCACCTTCTCGAGAAGCTTACGGTAGTCGGTGTACGCGTTGGTGTTGTATTGCTGGGCCACCGCAGCGGCGGTCTGTTCGTCGGCGTCAGCCACGCCCACCAGTTCGACATCTTCCATCCGCGCATATTTCTGGGCATGGAACTTTCCTAAATACCCGACGCCGATCACTCCGACTTTCAACTTTTCCATTTATCAAGAGACTCTATTTAGTGTTAATCCCGTAAGAACCGTTTGCAAATTAAGGGAAATCTCGAAATCAGACAAGTGTTTTCGCTCTGCAGGCATCCGCCTCGTGAAAGAAGACAATATAGGGCAATTTGTTTTACGATAGCACCTGAACATCGGAGACTACAATGGAATTGACCGGTTTGTCGATAGAAAAATAGAGAACGAAATTCGCAATTTCAGCCGCGTACAGCTGGATATCCCTGTGGTCCTGAAAATTCGTTTCGCTCCTTCATGCGACTTGTTATTTCAAAGAGTTATGCTAATATCAATGGCCGATCTCACAAAGGAGTACGATATTTCAGGGGAGGAGGCATGACTCAAACCAGAAGCAGTTGGAAATCCAATATCGGTTTTCTGCTGGCTGCCATAGGTTCGGCAATCGGCCTCGGCAATGTCTGGCGGTTCAGTTACATGGCGCACCAACACGGCGGCGGCGCTTTTTTGGTCCCCTATCTGGTTGCCTTGCTCCTGGCCGGGATACCGATTATGATTCTCGAGTACGGCCTCGGACATCGGGAAAAGGGATCGGCGCCCCTGAGCATCACGCGCATCAACAGCAGATTCGAGTGGCTCGGCTGGCTCATGCCCATC
This sequence comes from uncultured Desulfobacterales bacterium, assembly GCA_965602445.1. Lineage (GTDB taxonomy): Bacteria > Desulfobacterota > Desulfobacteria > Desulfobacterales > CAFBRK01 > JAIPEL01. Next base: position 1,653 of record CBFCZJ010000627.1, read on the forward strand.
GTCTCCATGCTGGCTATCATGCCTTT
>CBFCZJ010000628.1:0-1674 GCA_965602445.1 uncultured Desulfobacterales bacterium
CATGAGGCGCTTTCCCTGGCCATCGTGCTCAATGCACATACTCCGAGATAAATTGCCTCATCTCTTTTAAGGCCCGGGGTCCGATGGGCCGGATGGAGTCCAAGAGGGCTTCGATTTTTTCCTTGTCCTCGTCGGTGGCGCGACGGATGTATTCGGTATAGATTCGGCACGCCGTTGAAAACGGCCTGCCGCACAGGCTGACAAATCCGTTCAGTTCGTCCTGGAAAAGGATGGGCACCATCATCCGGTAGATTCCTGCGGCACACTCGTCGGTCGCATATCGCCTTTTGGCGACGGCCTCCCGCATCAACGCCTGCTGGATGATGCTGCAGATTTTCCTGGCCCCGACCGGGTTTGTCTTGATCAGTGCGCACAGGCCGTTTGCCCATAAGATCTCCCCGGCCGTTTTCCGGTCTCCGTTCACGTTGAGCGTTACGGCATTGACGCCGAACCGGTCGTGAAGGGATTGCTCGAACCCGCCCCAATCCAGTTCCCTGGTTTTTTCCAGCACCATCGCGTTTGTTTTCATGGCTCGGCTTTCAACCGCCCTACCTTTCGGCGGCACTCTCGTAGGCTTCGTTCATGCGCTTGCGGACATATTCTTCAAGCGAGTCGTCCGATTCGGTGATGTCGAAACAGTATCCATCGGCTCCCAAGAGCCCCTCGGGGATCAGGTCTCCCAGCTCATCGGGGTCTTCGATCATATCGCCGTAAAAGCAGACAGAAAGCCACCGCTGTTTCGGGTCATCGTCGATGACATCGATCATGACAAACAGCGGCCTGTCTTTCTGATTTTTGTGAATGCCCCGCAGGGAATAACTGATGCCGGGGCGCGCATGAAACTCGAAGCCGGCCTCATCCTTTTTCAACAGGTCTTGATACAAGTTTTGAAAGACCGCTTTGGTTCTAATTGGATCATCCGCCCACTCATCGATAAAACGCTGCACATTCTCCATGTCGTATTCACCTCGAGACGCTTTTGGACTTTTCGGTATCGTCGAGCGCATCGGCCACATATTTCGCGAGCCGGTCTTCGATAAACGCGGCCATTTCTTCGGCCTGGGCTTCTGACATCGACCCCATCCCCTGGCAAAGCTCGGCGATTTTTTCTTCGCTCAGGCCCATCGATTTTTCGATCATGAAGGTTTCAACTTCTCCTCCTTCCGGCAGCAGTCCGCAGCCGCCGGCGGTCCCCAAAAATTCCCCGTCTACAAAAATCGGCACGGCGATTTTGACCAGTCCTGCATCGCATTCTCCGATGACCGGTTTTTTCGTCTGCTTGGCCTGTGCCATGAAATTCTGGTTGCCCGGTGCGCATATTGCCGCCAGAGAATCTTTGTTTGCTTTGACTTCCGGACACAGGCGGTTGCACCAGTTCGGTTTTCCGGTGACTCCGACACCGGCGGTATTATAAACGGTGCAGTTGATATGGAACCGGTCAAACAGCTCTTTTTCAAATTCGGCCCATTGTTCCTTCGATAAAATGTCAGTCAGTTCCATCGACGATCATCTCCTTGTTCGATTATGCGCTTTTTCTCTCGGATTGCCTGGAAGCCAGCTCCTGAGGCTGTCCTTCGCAAAGAACGGCCCCGGCGTTGTCAGCCATCTTTTTTGCGGCCGAAAAAAGTAGCCTTTGTCAGTTGCGATGTCAACTGTAAATGGCTGCATGTCACG
>CBFCZJ010000629.1:0-1666 GCA_965602445.1 uncultured Desulfobacterales bacterium
GCCAGATTCCCCCGGCCCAGGTAACCAGAAGAACGATGAGAAAAAACCACAGCAGGTTGTTCCAGGGCCCCCGTATTTGAAACAGGATCGAAAACAGGGCGACCAACAGCAGGGCAACGATCAGGGCGAAAATCAGATCGGTAAACAAGAGGTCTCCTCCTCGTAAAATCGTTGGCGCAGTCCATTTGCCTTTTTCGATCTTCATCCTACGATGCGCTTAAGCGGGGGTAGAATGGGTGGGATCATCCATTTTCGAAAATGCCGGACCCCATTCTCAGATGAGCAGCCGGGAGAAAAGAAGTGCGATGGCATTTCCGGCAAGCGGGAAACTGACGTCGAATCGGAAATACAGGGTACACCCCATTCCGAAAGAGGTCGAAAGGGGCTTAGAAAGGCCTAAAAGAGGCCTGTCTCCGATCCCCTCTGAATGCCATTTATGACGAATGCCCAGTGACTCTTGTACAAACCAAAGCGGGGCCAAAATCATGACTGAACTCGGGATTTACAAGACGTTCGACAATCGTCAATACCGGTGCTGCTTCGACCGGGACAATCAGGCTGCGCTGGCGATCGGGCCCTTGCCTTTTTCCGATATCGCGGCCCGGATGATTGCGTTCAATCTCAAAGAAGCGGCGGAGGGTCTTTCGAGGTTTATGGGAAAGGGGTTGTTCACCCTGCCCGTGCAGAATTGGAAATAATGCCCAATCTTTACAAGGTCATAGGAGCATGCCGAAAATACAAGAAAAAATCGAGCTGAGAGACCGAACCCGGGTGTTCAAGGACCGGTTCGACGCCGGGGTGGTGCTGGGGGAGATGCTGGCCCCTGCCTATGGCGGAGCCGGCGATGTGATGGTCCTGACCATCCCCATGGGCGGCGTGCCGGTGGCGGTGAAGATCGCGGAAATCCTGGACTGTCCGCTGGATTTGATCATCGTCCGAAAGATCCAGATCCCGGGAAACACCGAGGCCGGATTCGGGGCCATGACCCAGGAAGGAGACATCTTTTTAAACGAGGCGCTCATGGCGCAGCTCGGATTGACCCAGGAGCAGGTGGAGCGGCAGTCTGCCAAGGTTCGCGGGGAACTGGCGGAAAGAAACCGGCGGCTCCGCGAAGAGCGTCCGTTTCCCGACCTTTCCGGCAAAACGGTCGTCATTGTCGACGACGGGCTTGCCTCCGGCTTTACGATGAAGGCTTCGGTCTACCTGGTAAACAAGCGCAAAGCGGCCAAGACGATCGTCGCTGTTCCAACGGCGCCGCTGCGGTCCATCGATTCTTTGGGCAGCGGCGTCGATGAGGTATACTGCGCCAATGTTCGGGAGGTGTTTTCCTTTGCGGTGGCCGATGCCTACGAGAACTGGTACGACCTGTCGGAAAAAGAGGTGCGGTTCCTCTTGTCTGAAGCGGGGATAAAGTGACATTGCAACGGTGGACTGCAAAGCGAGGTTAAAATTCGAAACAACAAAGGCCCCAAGCGGTTTATGGGCAGCTCAACCTGAAGCAGAGTCGTGGTGATATGCTGACTGTCATGCCCGTGATGCACCTGATACCCCGCTGCCTGCGGCGGGGTAGTTGACTGGCGGCGCAGCCGCCCATCTAATCAAATCGCGAAGCGATTTGATTAGTAGTATTTTTCCGCGGACGCCAGAACTTGTTCATAAAGCGTTT
>CBFCZJ010000630.1:0-1659 GCA_965602445.1 uncultured Desulfobacterales bacterium
TTCACTACATCGGCAGAGGCTTCGGGGGAAGTTTCATTCTTGATCAAACTGACCGCCCCGGCGGTCAGCGGCGGGGCTCATGTGAAACTAAACCAATTATAACCTAATTTGAGCGATTATTTCTTCGGATCTCTTTCCGGTCGGGCATAAAGCCCGCCTCTACGATGCCATCGCCACCCTGCAGGTAGGGGCGCGGTTCACCTGTCGCGGCGACCTGTCCCGGCGTAGTTGCTCTTTAACGAAGACGGAAGCTCGCAGAGCGACCTGTGGGGGCGTAGCTCGTAGAGCGAAGACTCAAGACGGATCCCCGCCCTTATTCCTGGCGGGTTTTTCCCGAAGACAATCGCAAAATGGCTCAGATCAAGTATAATTAACCTTTCGGGTTCCGCCTCCAGTGGAGCGAAATGGTTGATTTGATTGCAGTATACGCTGTCTGAGCACCTTAGGGTACCTTACATCAGCACCCGCTGGGCGATCCTTGACTGCCGCTGCCCTTCAAACACCTCATTGCTTTTGATGACATTTTGGCCTGCGCTGATGTTAGGTATCCTTTGGGGCGAGTTCGTATACCGGCAGCAAATTATCCATTTCGCGGCATCATGAATCCCGAAAGTTGAGTTATAATGGACTCCGCCGCAGCGTGCCCGAACTCTTTTTTACGCGGTGAAGGCCAAATTCTCTTCTCACCCTTCCCTTTCCCGAAGCCGTTCCACGGCCCCTGCCGCCCATCGGCTCAACTGGCCGATGGCATTGGAGTTGACATCGGGCCGGGCGTCTGCCGCGTTGAACCAGAACTTGCCCTCCAGGGGAATGCCCAGGGCGCAGACATGGGGATGGGGGCTGCCGTCTTTGCCGATGAGATGAAATTCGTCGTCCACGTCGAGCCCGCCCAGTTCGTATCGGCCTGTTTCATCCTCGTTGATGAAGTTGCGGATCAGGCCCCGGCGGTAAAGGCTCCTGATGAGGCGGGAAGTGTCGTTTTTGTTGTCCACCCCATGGATCCGGCCGTTGAGCACGTGCTGTACCTGTCGGCGGGAGCCGGCCACCTGCTCGCTTTCCAGGACAAAGCATCCGGAGTTCTCGTCGACCTCGAGCCGTGGAGAAGGCCCGGAAAACGAAAGCAGGCCTGCTTCTGCCAGAAGAAGCAGCTCCCGGGTGCTGGAAACCGGAGGCCCCACGGCCACCCTGTTGTTGATGCGGTTGAATTCCCGGTCAAGAAAGCGGTGGGAGCGGGCAGACAGTCCTCCGCCGTCGACCACGAGCCGCAGGTGGTCCCGAAGATCGCGAAGCACGGAATCCACGGCATTTTTCAGGGGGCTGGCCATGTTGCCCAGGCTGGCCTCTTGGATATCCTTTGCCATGACATCGAGGACGAAGCGGTTGTAAGTCTCCATGGATTCGAACCATGGCGCGCCGGCTGCAGCTTTACTCTCCACTTCGGCCATGGGGCGAGCGAGGGACTCCCAGGAAAACCGGTCTTCCGACCGGGTCTTTTCCTCGATCAGCCGTCTACGGGCGGATTCGTCGAGGCAGGCAAAAATCTCTTCGCCGAAGACGGGGCCGAACATCGTCGTGTAGTAGACAAGCGCCATCTCTCTTAACATCAGCGGAAGCAAATCCGCTTCAAAATCGACCTTCTGTTTTCGGGCTTTTACAGCC
>CBFCZJ010000631.1:0-1649 GCA_965602445.1 uncultured Desulfobacterales bacterium
CCGGTTCTGTGGAATGGGCAAACCGTTCTCATCCAATGCAGATGAAAGAGGGTTTTTTGTTCAGAACATTCATGGACATTGTGTCAATCGTTGCCGGCAGGGGGGTTGCCCTGTCGGCGGCGGTTTGATCACAGCGCTGCAACACGTTTTACAAGCTGTTCCCACGTCGAAACAGACCGGTTTTCCCCGGGCTGTTCCATCGCAGACGCCTGTCTGAAATTCCGCCGCCGTAGTTGTCCTTCCTGCCAGCAGCGACGAATGCACCCGTACATCCGGTGAGAATTCCCATTGCCGGTGGAGGCCGTGCACCGTCTTCGGCGTCGTGGGCCGGCAATTCCCGCAAGACAAAGCACAACAAGCGGAGATCGAAAATGATCACAGAAAAGAACGCAGACGATATATATGCCAGCGGCAGCACTCGGCACCTTTCGCAGATGGGATGGACATCCCATTTCCAGGCGCAGCTAGCAGACAGAGGCAGCAACGAATGGCTTCCGGCCCGGGTGATCGGCGTAAGCAAAAATGCCTTTCGTGTCAGCAACGGGAAAAGAGAATGGTCCGCCACCGCGGCCGGCCGACTCATGAACCGTCCCGGCGGCCTGTATCCGGTCACCGGAGATTGGGTCCTCATGGCCGATACCGCAATTTCCGAGGTGCTGGCACGGAAAAATGTCCTGTCCAGAGGAGCTGCGGGCGCGCGCGGCAGACAGAACGAGCAGGCGCGAAAAGAACAGGTCATTGCGGCAAACCTGGATAGCGTGTTTGTGGTTTGCGGCCTGGACCGGGATTTCAACTTGCGCCGGATTGAACGGTACGTCACCCTGGTCTACAACTGCGGCGTGAATCCGGTCATCGTTTTGACAAAAGCAGATCTTCACGAAAACCCGGCGCATTTTATCATGGAAGTAGAATCGGTTGCCCTCGGGGTGCCGACACACCTGGTTTCGGCACGGGACGGCAGCGGGCTGGCGCAACTGGAAACATACCTGTCTTTTGGACAGACCGCAGCGATGGTGGGGTCTTCCGGTGCCGGAAAATCCACGCTGGTGAACCGGCTCTACGGCGAGACCATACAGGCGACCGATTCCATCAGCAGCAGCGTGGGCAAAGGAAAGCACACCACCACCAGCAGGGATCTGATCGTGATGCCCCAGGGCGGGATGGTGATCGACAACCCCGGCATTCGAGAAATCGCCTTCTGGGACGATGGCGGTGGGATCGGAAGCACTTTTCCGGAGATCGAACAGTATACCCTAAAATGCCGTTTTTCCGATTGCAGCCATACCCACGAACCCGGCTGCCGGGTCCTTCAGGCGGCAGCAGAAGGGGAAATTTCCCGGGGCAGACTGGAAAGCTACCGGAAAATGAAGCGGGAACTGGCCTATCTATCAGACCGAAAGCACAAAAGCGCCGACCGCGTGGAAAAGGAGCGGTGGAAAGAGGTGGCGTTGAAGGTAAAGGCCATGAAAAAGAAGAGATGAACCAGTTGTCCGCCCCGCTTCTTCCTGCGCGTCGCAGATCCGGCCGGCGCCCTTTCGAACTCGGCCCCAAAGAACGGGGGCCTCAAACAGCGAAAGGGCCTGGTCCGGCCGGATCTGCGATGCTCGGCGCGGGACGATGGGCTTCCCCGAGGGTATTCAATGGCCGAT
>CBFCZJ010000632.1:0-1622 GCA_965602445.1 uncultured Desulfobacterales bacterium
CGTGACAATGGTCGACATCGAAGAGCGGCCCGGAGGGGTCTGCCTGTTTCGCGGCTGCATCCCCTCCAAGACGTTTCTGTATCTGGCCGAGCTGATTCACGACGCCGGCCGCACCGGGGACATGGGGGTCTGGTTTTCGAAGCCGGAAATCGACCTTGAGGGTCTTCGCGCCTGGAAGAACAAGGTCATCGACAAGCTTTCCAGCGGCCTGGTCAGCCTGAGCGAGGGCCGAAGCGTACAGCGCATCCAGGGCCGGGCCACGTTCGAAACCGCAGACACCGTGCGGGTCAGCGGCATGCAGACGGTGCGCATCACCTTCAAACACGCCGTCATCGCCGTCGGCAGCGCCCCCACACCGATACCGGGAACCGAATTTACCCCCGGCGGCCGGATCATGGACTCTTCCGGCGCCCTTGATCTGCCCGACATCCCCGAACGGCTTCTGGTGGTCGGTGCCGGCTACGTGGGGCTGGAGATGGGATCGGTCTATGCCGCCCTGGGAAGCCGGGTCACCCTGGTAGAGATGGGAAAGCGGATCCTGCCCGGCGTCGATGCGGACCTGGCAAAACCGCTGGCTATACGTTTGGAGCGGTCCTTCGAGCACCTGTTCTTCGAGAGCAGCGTCGAGGAGATGACCGAAAGCGAAAACGGGGTCGACGTCAAGTTTTCCGGCAGAATCGATCCTGCGCAGCAGCGCTTCGACCGGGTGCTGGTGGCCGTGGGACGGCACCCGTCGACAAAAGACCTGGCCCTGGACAAAACCGGGGTCAAGACCGACGACCGCGGATTCATTAAAGTCGACGAACAGATGCGGACCGCAGACGAGCGCATCTTTGCGGTGGGGGACGTGGTCGGCGGTGCCATGCTCGCCCACAAGGCCACCTACGAGGGGAAGATCGCCGCAGAGGTGGTCGCCGGAAAGCCGGCCGTCTTCGACGCGCGGGCGATTCCGGCGGTGGTCTACACCGATCCGCAGGTGGCCTGGTGTGGCCTTACCGAGCAGGAGGCCCGCAAAAAAGACATTGCCTACGAGGTCCAGCGATTTCCCTGGAAGTTTTCCGGTCGGGCCCTGACCATGGACGCCGCAGAAGGGATGACCAAGATCCTCGCCGATCCGGAAACCAAGCAGATCCTGGGCGTGGGCGTGGTGGGCAGAAACACCGAGGGGATGATCTCAGAAGGGGTGCTGGCCATGGAGATGGGCGCCCTGGCCGAAGACATGGCCCTGACCATCCATCCTCATCCGACCCTGTCGGAGACCGAAGGCGAGGCCGCCGAGATCTTCCTGGGATCGGCGACGCACATCCTGTCGCGCAAGGGGAAATGAGGTTGATTGGTTAAATGGTTGAGTCTATGCGGAGGGCTTCGATGCACCATATCGGGATAGTGCAATTTTAGAATGCGAACAGCCTCTGAAGGACTGAAACGACTTCAAGCTGGGTTTTAGAATCAATAGTGCCCAACCTTTTCATCAATCTTGTTTTGTCGATCGTTCGAATCTGGTCCAAAACAATTTGCCCCCTCTTTTTTTTGAAGACACAATTTACCCGGGTCGGGTAATTTCTTTTCACTGTGGTCATGGGCGCGACAATGACAGTTCGTATGTGTCGATTCATTTCATC
>CBFCZJ010000633.1:0-1622 GCA_965602445.1 uncultured Desulfobacterales bacterium
CCCGCGGTTCCTCAATACCGAGGCGTTTGATTTTCCTGCGCAATGTGTTTTTGTCGATGCCAAGTTCACGGGCGGCGGCCATTTTCTTCCATCGGTTTCGATCCAGGGCTTGCAAAATGGTCCGTTTCTCGACCTCTTTCAGACTCAACCCCGTGGCACCCGCCGGCAGTCCGCTTTGCGGCACCACCCGTGCCGGCAGGTGATGGAGCCGGATGATTCCCTCCGGGCAAAGCACAAATCCATGTTCGATGGTGTTTTCAAGCTCCCGGACGTTTCCCGGCCAGTCGTAAAGCATGAGCGCGGCAATCGCCTTCTGGGAAAGTCCGACGATTTTTTTCCCGCTGAGATGATTGAACCGGTCGACAAAGTGGTCCACCAGAAGAGGGATGTCTTCTTTTCTCTCGGCAAGCGGGGGCAAGGAAAGCTTGACGATGTCGATTCGAAAATACAGATCCCCCCGGAATTTTCCCTCCTCGACCAGCTTCTGCAGATTCTGATGGGTCGCCGTGATCACCCGCGCATTGGTCTCACATGACACCGTTGATCCAAGGGGCTCGTATCTCCTTTCTTCCAGCACACGAAGCAGCCGGCTCTGAACGATGGGTGAGATATCGCCGATTTCATCCAGGAATATGGTCCCGTCCTGGGCCAGGGCAAAGCGGCCGAGCTTGTCTTTTTTGGCGTCGGTAAAGGCGCCGGCCTTGTATCCGAACAGCTCCGATTCGCACAGGCTATCTGGAAGCGCACCGCAGTTGATCGCGATGAACGGGCCTTTTTTTCTGCGGCTGTGGGCATGAATCGCCCTTGCAACAAGCTCTTTTCCCGTACCGCTGGCGCCTTCGATCAGCACGCTGCTATTGCTTTCTGCGACCTGGGGCAAAATCGCGAAAAGATCGCGCATCTTTGCGTTCTTGCTCACGATGTCTTCAAAAGAGTGCTGCCTGCGGAGCGCCTTTCGAAGCTTGTCGACCGCCGTCAGGTCCCGGAAGGTCTCCACCCCCCCGATGACTCGGCCCCCGGCGTCTTTCAACAGAGCGGTGGTCACGCTGATGGGAATCGATTTCTTGTCGGCCCGCATGATGTATACAGGCGCGTTGACCACCGGCTGTTCTGTCTCGATGGTCTGCCGCAAAAGGCAGTTTTCTTCGCAGACGTTGGCCCGAAGGACGTCGAAGCACGGCCGGCCGATGGCGTCGTCTCTCGATATTCCAGTGATTTCTTCCGCCGCCCGGTTAAATGAGGTGACTTGCATCTCCATGTCGACGGTAAAGACCCCGTCGGCAATGCTGTCTAAAATGATCTGATGATGCGCTTTGATCTCTGTCTTGGGCAAATTCATGGAATATCCCCCGGAGCCCGGTTGGCCCATGAATGCAAGGCAGTCGGCTGTCGGAAAAAAACGATGGGTGCGCTGCTTCTGCAGCGACGCCCATGCAGAAAAAGCTGAACCATATTTTACGCGCCCGGAGGAGGTATTGTCAATTGCTCAAAAACGCCGATGAAACGCATCGCTGGGAAACACGGCTCGAGGACGCTTCTCAAAAAGGGAACGATATGCCCCGGTTCTGTCCATAAAAAGGGCGATTTTGGAGACGTAGATTTTGGGGAAATCTGCAAAATGT
>CBFCZJ010000634.1:0-1621 GCA_965602445.1 uncultured Desulfobacterales bacterium
CGAATTTCCCTTTTTCGTCATTCCCGCGCAGGCGGGAATCCAGGAATTACTGGATCCTCCTTCGACTTCGTTCAGGACGGTGAGCCTGCCTGCAGTGAGATTGTCGAACCTGTCGAACCGCGGCTCTCCGATTCGCTTCGGCCGGAATGACGGACCAGTGATGACGAAGTTTCACATAGGAAACTGGAGTTCTTTTCCGATTTCATTTCTGTATACTCGATCACCCCGCGCTGCCGGATCGCTCCTCAATGTAAACTCTGTATTCCCTGAGCAGGACATTTTTGTACTCTCTTTGGACGCGCTCCGAAGACGGAACATAATTTTTCTCCTCCAGTCGGTCGAGGATTTCTTCGGCGGTTTCGGCGTTGGCCGGTCTGGTTTCAGCGCAAAGCTCGGCCATGATTTCGCCCAGTCCCATGACGCCGACCTGGGTCCCGTCGGCAAACTTCAATAAGTGCCGGCCAACTGCCGGCTGAGGAGAGGCTCACCCGTCCTTTCAGCCGTTTTCATCCGAGTGTGCCTGGGCTTGCGCACGATTTGATCCGTTTCCCGAGATTTTCGACAGGTCCTCTTCTTTTGCTGGCATGTTCAACCTCCACCGGCTAGCGGATCGTGCCCATGACGTAGATGGGGATCACCGGCTTGATTTTGCTGTCGGTTTCCACCAAAAGGACATCGATGTACCGGCCTTTTTCCTTTCGGGTATTTTCAACCCGGATCACGCAGCGGTTTTTGCCGTCGGCGCAGCGCTGGGTCAGTTCGTGCTTGATGAAGGTGCCGTTTTTGGCCCGGACCTGCCCGATTTGAAACGGGTGATCCGGCCGTGGGATGATGGCCACCTCGGCGGAGAGCATCCGGCCGGCGGGGCCTTCCAGATGGACCCGTTCGGGCTGGATGTCTACGAATTTTTCCACCTTGCCGGTCACCCCCACGCTGAACCAGGAAAGACCCGGATCGTTGGTCTTGATCCGGATGCTCTCCCGCATCGTCTGGCCGCCGTAGCCGGCGGTGTGCACGTTCACCTGGATGCGCCCCTCCTGCCCGGAAGGGATCTGCCGCGTGCTGGTCGCGGCCGTGCATCCTCAGCCGGACTTCATTTCCAGAATCTGAAGCGGGGCGTCTCCCTGGTTTGCAATCACAAATTCACAGGAAACCTTGCTTCCTTCCACCACGGTGCCGAAATCATAGCGTGTCTCGCCGAGCACCAGTTTAGGGGATCCTTCCGCCGCTGGCTCGGCTCCCGCAATCCCTGCCGTCAACACACAGACAGCGGCCGCAAGACCGAGCACTGCTATTCCTTTTCGAGTCATGAGGGGTTCCTTTTACCTATTTTGTTCGGTCTCAGCCCTCAGCCGCCCTGTTTTTTCGGCGGCCGACGGGCCCGACAACAATACTGCATAAAAGAGGTAGCCGGAGACAAGGAGAAAGGACATGTCCCGGATCACCGTAAAATAACCGATGGCCTCTTCGCCGGGGGCGGTGGAAAAACAGCCGCAGCTCACATCGAGCCCCCGGGCCAGGTTAAAGACCAGCGCTGAGAAAAATGCCAGCAGCAGCAGATTGCCGAGTACGACCGCGCCGGGGATCCAGACATTGAACATGAGGCACAGGCCGAGCGCCG
>CBFCZJ010000635.1:0-1603 GCA_965602445.1 uncultured Desulfobacterales bacterium
ATGCCCGCAATATAACCAATCAAGCGAATAAGTCAATCGATTGATTAAATTTTATTGACATAAAGTGTCGATGCCGGCGACATGAGGCAAAAACGTGTCGATAAAAACGCTAATTTTAAACATGTTTGGGAAACGTGTCCCTGGATTTCGGATTCGAGGACATGTTTTTTGAAGGTGGGTATCTCTTGGACATGAGAAATCGGACAAATGCTCCGCTGTAAGAGGAAGCAATTACACGCAGGAGATGATGGGGTGAATTAACAATACAATTCGCTGAAATTTGATGAAATCGTAAAAAGTGCCCGAAGCCTCATTCCGGGCCCTGGATCGAGTCCAGGGCAAGCTTTTTTGATCCGGAATCCAGAACTTATCGAAATCACTGGATTCCCGCTTTCGCGGGAATGACGTAAAAAGAGAATTTCGGACTTTTTACGAAACCATCAAATTTGACTTTTTCGAATACATCAGTCTGTGCGAGATCGGTTCTTACCTTTTTAATACCTCAGCGAAAGGCAGCTCAGGCCGCCGTCGATCTTGCGAAACTCGGAGACGTCCACGGCGATGGTCTCGTATCCGGCGGCTTCGATCCGGGCTCTTGTTTTGGGAAATCCATCCGGCACCAGTACCGTGCCGTTGAGCCACAGGGAATTGGCGGCGTAGACTTCTTCACGGTCGATTTCCAGCTGTTTGAACCCATGGAATTCGGGCTTTTGGACAAACTCTCCGGTGATCGTCAGCCAGCCGTTTTCGAGGTAGTTCACGCCGGTTTTCAGGTGGAGCATGTCGTTTAAACGAACCTTGACGCCGTCCATTCCGAGCCGGTTCAGGATGCGGATCAGCTGCCCGGCTCCTTCTTCGTTGGTCCGCTTCGACAGGCCGATGAAAAAACGGTTCCCCACCTGCATCACATCCCCGCCTTCCACGGTGCCCGGGGGTTCGATCTCCTCCACCGCATCGAAAACGCCTGCGATAGCCGCCCGGACGGCGGCAACTTCCCCCTGCCGGGATTCTGCCCCAGGGTTCGTGAAAATTGCACAGTGCGGTGTGAGAACGGCAGTGTCTTCGACAAAAACGGAATCCGGATACCGCTCGTCTGCCGGCAGAGCCGTCACCTCTAGACCGCATTTTTGCAGTGCACCGACATATTCGCGGTGCTGGGCCAGCGCCCTGTCATAGTCTGGCGTTCCCAAAGATGCGGACGTCAGGCCTTCTGCGATGCGACGGCACGGGGTTCGCACGATGGCCCGGGTAAATTCCGCTTTCGAAGAGGTGGCCGATGCTGTCAAGACTTAGAAGGCTCCCACGGTCGTTGCGTCAAAAAATCCCCGCCTCGGGGTAAGATCCGGCCAGTTTTTCAATCGTCTCTGTCTCCCCGGTGACCCCGATGCCGCCAAGCTGCCTTGCAAGCGCTTCTCCTTTGCCTGAGGACGACAGCACCGCCACTTTGAACCCTTCTTGGTCCATCCGCCGTGCGGCCATGGCTCCCATGCCGCTTCCTGCGGCTGTGATCAGCGCCACTTTATCGCTTCCCATGATATCTCCTTATTTATCCGCCGAATTTTTTTCCGATGTCAAATGCGCGGCCGGCGGCTCCGCCCAGGGA
>CBFCZJ010000636.1:0-1600 GCA_965602445.1 uncultured Desulfobacterales bacterium
GCGCCTTGGTCACATTGTCCTGCCAGAGCAAAATCGGATGGCCGAACAGTTCGTTGCGCAGGTACACCGTGTGGCCCTGGGCGGCCATAAAAATCGTGAGAAAAGCGATTGCAGAGACCGGAAGAAAGTGCCGGAGGGAATATTTTCCCAGGAGGTGGACAAAGACGATGGCAGCAGGAAGAAAGAAAAACATCGACGGCAGATAGTTCCGGTGCTCGAATACGATCTCCAGGGGAATGATGGTCCCCTCGGTGAGATGATTGACCCAGAAAAAGAGCAGCGAAAAGGAGATCAGGGGCCATTTTTTCCGCAAAAGCCAGGCCCCGACCGGCAGGGCTGCCACAAGCAGAATCGTCGGCAGGGTCGTCCACGGCGTCAGCAACCCGGTGGACAGCTCGATGTCGTGAAGCATCGCAAACCGCTGGCTGACCGGGTAGAGGAGCTGGCTGATGTAAAACAGAAAGACCCTTGGCTCGGTCAGGAGGCGCTCACCGAGGGTGAAGGGGCGGTTTTCATAGCCGGCCAGAATTTTCCCGAGATCGGTGAACCACAGTCCGGCAAACAAAACCAGGAAAACGGAAATACCAAATAAATAAATATTGAGCTTCCGGCTTTTCCCGCCCTGCCCGCCGACTACGAACATTTCCAGCAGTAAGAGATTGACCGGCAGCATTGCGGCGTTTTCCTTGCTCCCGACCGCCAATGCCCCGAAAATCAAACATGCCGAAATGTAGACCCCCACTGACAGACGAGTTTCTGCGGTTCGCGCCTCGACATAGCTGAACATGGCAAGCAGGGTAAACAGCCCGGCCAGGGCCGCCATACGCTGAACGATGTAGGTCACCGCCGTAACCTGGATGGGGTGGCTCGCCCACAGGGCCGCACTCATTAGCGCGATGGACAGAAGGCTTTCCCTGCTCCGCGTCCTGCCGAAGGCGCTCAGGCAAAGAATCCGGTAGGTGAAAAAAAACAAAAGAAGCGCAGACAGCGCGTGAACGGCAAAATTGACCACATGATATCCGAAGGGATCGAGCCCGCCCAGAGAATGGTTCAGCGCTAGGGTGAGATATGCCACGGGGCGCGAGATTCCGGATCTTTCGGCACTGCGGCCATGGAAGGAAGCTGCGAAATCTTCAAGAGAAAACCCGCGCGGCTGGACGTTCGGATTGTCTACGATATTGATAAAATCATCGAATTGAAATGGCGTATGAAAACTGTTGCCGTAGATGACGATCAGCAAAAGCATCAGAAGCACTGACGGGATGACAAACCGCTCGAAAGAAGGTGATGAGTCGCCGCTTTTATCGGGTGCTTTTTTTCTCATGTACTGAACCTTATGTAAAACTTCGTCCAAACCAAATCCGTCATTCCCGCGAAAGCGGGAATCCAGTTTTTTCTAATACTTATGAAAACCGAATGAACCCCGGCGAAGGTTTCGGGTACTCTTTACGATTTCATCAACCTTGAAGTTCGAATCTGAAATCATTACGATCTGTCCCCAACCCCCCGCCTGTGTGGCGACCTGTCCGGGCGTCTTGTCCGGCGTAGCTGAGCGCGTAGACGGAAGCTCTGAAGGAGCGAAGACCGGAACCCCCGAACC
>CBFCZJ010000637.1:0-1592 GCA_965602445.1 uncultured Desulfobacterales bacterium
TTCGATATTCGTGCTTCGGATTTCGAAATTATCGGGGCTGCCTGATACGTTCCGCCATCTCGAGACTGGGCCTGCAAGGAGCGTTATGAAGAAACAGTTTGTCACTTCCCTGAATCCGGGCGACCGGGTTGAAGACGTCTTCGTGTTGGCTGAAAGGCGTCTTTCCCAGAAAAAAGACGGCGCCGACTACCTGACGGTCAGGCTCTCGGACCGGACCGGTGCGATCCGGGGTGTGGCGTGGGACAACGTGGCGGCCATGGCAGCGGCCGCGGCAGGCGATTTTGTCCGGGTCGTCGGCAGCGTAGGCGAGTACCGCGGAGAACCCCAGGTGGTCATTCGGGAGATGCAGGTCAGCGACCCGGCGACGGTGGCTGCGGCCGATTTTCTCCCGACCACCGCACAGGATGTAGAGCAGATGTTCGACAGGCTGATACGGATCTGCCAGTCCATCCAGTCCGATCCGCTGCGTCGGCTGCTGGATTCGTTTTGGGCCGACGACCAGTTCGTGGCGCGCTTCAAACAGGCGCCGGCAGCCAAAATGATGCACCACGCCTACATCGGGGGCCTGCTGGAGCATTGCCTGTCGATGGCCGTCCTGGCGGACAAGATCGCCAGGCATTACAGCCGAATCGACCGCGACCGGTTGATTGCCGGCGTCTTATTGCACGACATCGGCAAGGTGCGGGAGTTCGACTACCGGTATGCCATCGACTATTCCGACGAGGGGCGTCTGCTGGGACACATCGCCATCGGTCTGGAGATGATCGAGGAAAAGATCCGCGGCCTGCCTGATTTTCCGGAAGAAGAACGCCGCTTGATCCAGCACATGGTCGTAAGCCACCACGGCGCCCTGGAATTCGGATCTCCGGAGCCGCCAAAGACCATGGAGGCGGTTCTCCTTCACTACATCGACGAAATCGATTCAAAGATCAACGGCATCCGTGAATTCCTCGACACCCAGTCCCCGGAGGAGGCCTGGTCTCCGTACCACCGGATTCTGGGGCGGCATTTTTACCGGAGTCCGAGCGGAGAATAGCGATGTTCATCACCCTGGAGGGGATCGAGGGCTCCGGAAAGACCACTCAGCTTTCACACATTCGTGATTTTCTGGAGGGCTCCGGAAGGTCCTGCGTGGTCACCAGAGAACCGGGCGGGACCCCGACGGGCCGGCAAATTCGATCGATCCTGCTCGATCCGGAAAACACCGGGCTTGCGCCGCGCGCCGAGCTGCTCCTTTACTTTGCCGACCGGGTACAGCATGTGGAACAGGTCGTATTGCCGGCGCTTTCTGCAGGAAAGACCGTTCTCTGCGACCGGTTTGTGGATGCCACCATCGTTTACCAGGGAATGGCCAGGGGCCTGGGGGGCGATCTGGTCGAATCGCTGCACCGTCTCCTGCTCGATGATTTGAAGCCGGACCTGACGCTCCTGTTCGATCTGCCCGCACACAAAGGGCTTGCCCGGGCCTGGCGGGCGCTGAATCAAGGGGGAAGGCCCGCTGCAGAGAGCCGGTTCGAATCCGAAGACCGGGATTTTCATGAGCGGGTCCGCAACGGCTATCTGGAATTGGCCCGCCGGGAGCCGGACCGCTA
>CBFCZJ010000638.1:0-1590 GCA_965602445.1 uncultured Desulfobacterales bacterium
TGGGTTTTGGCGGTTGGAGGGCCACGCGCAGTCTAAGCCGGTATTGGGTTATTGCCGGCAACACGGACGCGACAGAGCGCGTCCCTCCACCGGCAGAGGCTTCGAGGCAAAGTTTCTATCTTTGATCGAACTGGCCGCTTAAGCCCAAAAGATTCGTATAAATCTCCCACCGGAGAATCTGGAATCTGGAATTTTGAATCACGCCGCCGGTCAGCGGCGGGGTGAGCTCCGAAATCCAGAAAATCGGGTCGAGTCCGGAATGGGGAAGAGGGCCGTCTTGAATCAGGACACCACCACCGATACGTTCTTCAACGGGCGGCTTCTTGTTCGTCAGCCGAAAGACGGATACCGGTTTTCCATCGATGCCGTGTTGCTGGCCTACCTGGCCTGTCCCCGACCCCAGGACCGGCTGATCGATATCGGCGCCGGCTGCGGCATCGTCGCATTGATCCTGGCCGTTCGCTTTCCGGGAATCAGCATTCATGCAGTGGAAATCCAGCCGGCGCTCGCCGATCTGGCCCGGGAAAACGTCCTGCAAAACAGTCTGGAGGACCGCATCGAGGTGGCGCAGGCGGACCTGAGACGCATTCGGCAGCAGGATACCGGCGGCCGCTTTGACATGATGGTCTGCAATCCCCCCTACCGAAAAGCCCGGTCGGGCAGGATCAACCCGGACCCTCAGAAAGCCATGGCCCGCCACGAGCTGGCGGCCAGCCTTCGGGATGTCGCTGCGGCCGCGGCCCGTCTCCTGAAAAGAACCGGCCGATTGGCCTTGATCTATCCTTCGGAGCGGACCGCAGACCTGATTGCCGAGATGCGGTCGGTGAGCATCGAACCCAAGACCCTGCGAATGCTCCATTCCCGGATCGACGCCGAGGCAAAGCTGGTCTTTTTAGAAGGCAGCCTGGGGGGAAATTCCGGGCTGCGGGTCGAGCCGCCCCTTTCCATATACCGGGAGCAGGGCAAATACAGCGAAGAGGTGGAAAGGATGCTGAAAGGGTCCTCAAATCGCTGAGGCGGTGGGATTCAAAATTCCAGATTCAAGATTCAAGATTCTCCGGGGGGAAATTTATACGAATCTTTTGGTCTTAACCGGCCAGTTTGATCAAACGTGAAACTTACCAGGACTCCGCCCGCATCCCCATGGTCTGGGTCTGCGACCGGTCGCGCCCCAGCAGCGAGGTAAGATGTCGAAATACGGAAACCGGCGGGCAAAAAAAATCCCAAGCACCAAGCACCAAATCCCAAACAATGACCAAATCTCAATTTCCAAATTACAAACAAGAACCTTGTAGAAAGGCTTTTATCCTTGTTTGATGGCTTCGTAAAAAGTCCGAATTTCCCTTTTTCCGTCATTCCCGCGAAAGCGGGAATCCAGTAATTTCAAAAACTTCTGGATGCCCCCGGATCGAGTCCGGGGCAGGCTTATCAAAAAAGCTTGCCCTGGACTCGATCCAGGGTCCGGCATGACGCTTCGGAGACTTTTTACGATTTCATCAATCTTGAACCTTGAACCTGAAACCTGGAACCTTTCTTTTTTCATGACGGCTGTATTCGCCGGACCAACACCATCCGTGCGGCGACAAATCC
>CBFCZJ010000639.1:0-1586 GCA_965602445.1 uncultured Desulfobacterales bacterium
TTTTGCCGGGAAAACCGCCTCTCCCATTTTTTTGAAACATGACCAGATGGTAATCCTCCGGTCATCCGTCCGTAAGCTTCTTTGATTTATACCATGAGTTGTCCCTGATCCCGGACCTCCCACGGAAACAGGCAGGAGGCTTTTTTGATGGGGACGAAAGGAAAAGGATATGCGCACGACATTTCTCCCGTTTTCCAAGCCCGCCATCAGCGAGCCGGAAATCGATGCGGTTGCCGACGTCCTGCGCTCCGGCTGGATCACCAGCGGACCGAAAGCGGCGGAATTTGAAGAGGCGTTCAAACAATACTGTCATGCCGAAGAGGCGGTGGCCCTGTGTTCGGCCACGGCGGGCATGCATCTTTTTCTCGCCGCCCTAGGGATGGGTCCGGGAGACGAAGTGATCACTCCTTCCATGACCTGGGTGTCCACGGTGAATCTTATCGTGCTTGCCGGGGCGACCCCGGTGTTTGCAGACATCGACCGGGACACGCTCATGGTGTCCGCCGAAACCGTCGCCCCCCTGATCACGGACCGCACCCGGCTGATTGTGCCGGTGCATTTCGCAGGGGCCGCAGCGGACATGGCACCGATGCGGCAGCTGGTCGCTTCAAAAGGCATCCCCCTGGTCGAAGACGCCGCCCATGCCGCGGGCACCGAATACGAGGGGGAAAAGATCGGCCGGCAAGGCACGGCGATTTTTTCTTTTCATCCCGTCAAAAACATGACCTGCGGCGAGGGCGGGATGGTTTGCTCGGACGATGCCGAAATCGTCGAACGCCTCCGCCGGCTGAAATTTCACGGCCTGGGGGTGGATGCCTACGACCGCACCTTGCACGGACGGTCCCCTCAGGCAGAGGTTTTGGAACCGGGCTTCAAGTACAACCTCACCGACATCGCGGCGGTTCTGGGAGTGGGTCAATTGAACCGTCTGGAGGCATTTATCGAAAAACGGGTCCTTCTTGCGGATCGATATCATGAACTGCTGGCTGAAGTGGAAGAGATCTTGCCCCTGGCTGTGCCGTCCTACCCCATGCGGCACGCCTGGCATCTGTTTGTCGTCCGCCTGGACACTGCGCGGGCGGGCATGAACCGGGACACCTTCATGGCGGAATTGAAAAAGCGCAATATCGGCACCGGCATTCATTTCAAGGCGGTACACTCCCAAACATATTACCGGGAAACCCTGAAGCTGCCCGAGGGCTCTCTGCCGGCCACGGAATGGAATTCGAAGCGGATCTGTTCACTTCCCCTGTTTCCGGACATGGTCCCGGAGGACGTGGAGGAGGTGGTTGCCGCCATCAAGGAGGTCCTTGCATGAATACCCCGGCAGTTTCGGTGGTCGCCCCGATCTACAACGAAAAAGAAAACCTCGTGGAGTTCATTGACCGGTGTCTTGCCGCCTGCAGAAAAACCGGCCGCAGTTTCGAGATCGTTCTAGTGGATGACGGTAGTCGGGATGGCTCTCGCGATATCATTGTTCATGCTGCCAATGCGCATCCCGAGCTGATCGCGGTGATGCTGAACCGGAACTACGGCCAGCACGCAGCGGTATTTGCCGGCCTGGAGCAAAGCCGGGGCTTGCCCGT
>CBFCZJ010000640.1:0-1583 GCA_965602445.1 uncultured Desulfobacterales bacterium
GATCTGGGCCTGGATCGACACGTCCAGGGCCGATATCGGCTCGTCGCAGATCACCAGTTCCGGCTCTACGCTGAGCGCCCTTGCGATTCCCACCCGCTGGCGCTGTCCCCCGGAAAACTCATGGGGAAAGCGCTGTGCGGAGTCGGCCGACAGCCCGACCAGCTCCAGCAGTTCGGCGGTGCGCGACTGCCTCTTTGCCGCGCTGCGGATTCCAAAGGCGCGAAGGCCTTCTGCTATGGACTGGCCCACGGTCATTCGGGGGTTCAATGAGCCGTAAGGATCCTGGAAAACGATCTGCATTTTGCGCCGAACCGGCTTGAGCTCGGCTTCGGTCAGCTTGCTGATCTCTTCTCCATCAAAGCGGATGCTGCCGGCTTCCGGATCGAGAAGCCTCAGCACGGTTCTGGCGACCGTCGATTTTCCGCAGCCGCTTTCCCCCACCAGGCCAAGGGTTTCTCCCGGCGGCACCAAAAGATCCACCCCGTCCACCGCGCGTATCCAACCCGCTATGCGCTGGAAAAATCCCCGCCGGACGGGGAAGTATTTCTTCAGGCCGGAAACCTGAAGTATTGGGGTTGCGGTGTTTTGCCTGTCTTTCATCGGGGAACCTTTCGGCCGGCGGATTCAAACAGTACCGGACATCTGGCAAGATGCCCCTGACCGTAGTCGCACATCGGCGGATATTCGGTTCTGCACGATGCGATTGCATGGCCGCAGCGGGGGTGAAAAGGGCAGCCTGAAGGTTTACGGGCCGGGTTCGGCACGCTTCCCGGTATGCTATACAGCCGCTGCTCTCTTCTTGACCGGGACGGCAGAGAGGCAAGCAGCCCCTGGGTGTACGGGTGCTTGGCAGCCCCGAACAATTGCACCGTTGCGGCATGTTCCACGATGACTCCGGCATACATGACATAGACCCGGTCGGCGACGCCGGCCACCACGCCCAAGTCATGGGTGATATACAGGATGGACATGTTTCTGCGGCGCTGAATCGAAGAAAAGAGCATCAGGATCTGGGACTGTACGGTGACGTCCAATGCCGTGGTCGGCTCGTCTGCAATGATCAGTTCCGGGTCACAGGCCAGGGCCATGGCGATCATGACCCGCTGCCGCTGGCCTCCGCTGAGCTGGTGGGGGTAGTCGCTCAGGCGGTCTTCGGGGGAAGATATGCCGACATCGCCGAGAAGTTCGATGCAGCGTTGCCGGAGGGACTCCTCGGACATGGGGCGATGAATGCGGATTGCTTCTGAGATCTGGTCTTCGATGGTAAAGACCGGGTTCAAGGATGTCAGCGGCTCCTGAAAAACCATGGCGATCCGGTTTCCCCGGATTTTTCGGAGCTCTTCTTCTTCCATTTTGGCGAGATCGGCTCCGGAAAAGACAATGCGCCCGCTGGCAATCCGCCCCGGGGGGGTCGGGACCAAACCTAGAACTGCCAGGGCCGACACGGTTTTTCCGCAGCCTGATTCTCCCACCAGGCAGACGGTTTCCCGAGACCCCACCGTAAAATCGATGCCGTCCACGGCCTGGGATACGGTGTCATCGCCGTGGAAATAGACCCGCAGGTCTTCTACGGAAAGAAGGGG
>CBFCZJ010000641.1:0-1554 GCA_965602445.1 uncultured Desulfobacterales bacterium
TGGCCATGTATCTAAATTAGTTGAATGCCGCGGTCTGGGCAACAGGAAAAATCAACCGGCAGGCATCCCGAAAAAATGATAGCCAGGCACCCCTGCGGCACACAAAGAGTTTCACTACCGCTGCTTCCTCCCGGACCTGACGGGGTTTGTGATTCTTTGTTGCACAGGACCCGGCTATCCAAACCTGAGTCGCAATTTTGCTGGCGGAGAGGGTGAGATTCGAACTCACGGTACTTTCGTACACACGCGTTCCAGGCGTGCACCTTAAGCCACTCGGTCACCTCTCCGTTACGAGGGCCATGGAAATGGGAGGTCCGGTGCCGGTAAGGCCGCCTTCTGTCCTCTACGAAAACACGTAATTTACCCGATTGTTCTCGTTTTACAAGAGAAAAATACACGGCATGCGCCGCAGGGTATCAGTTGCCAAGGCCCGCCCTGCTCGGGGTGGAAGAATAAGAAAAATAACAGCGACTCGAGTCATGGCCCGGGATGGGCCTGCGCCCGCGCCGGCAGTCAACAGGTGTTTCCCCGGCGGCTGCGGAAAAAATCCCGGAGCAGCCGGCTGCTTTCCTCGGCCAGAACGCCTCCCCGCACCGCAAACACATGATTGAGCAGACCGTCCCGGCCTATAGTATACCTTGAGACTATGGCGCCGGTCTTCGGGTCCTCGGCCCCGAACACCAGACGGTGGATGCGGGCGTGGACCATTGCTGCCGCGCACATGGCGCATGGTTCGAGCGTTACGTACAAGGTGGTGCCGGGAAGGCGGTAATTCTCCAGTTTGCGGGCGGCTTCCCGCAGGACCCGCATTTCGGCATGGCCGGCCGGATCATGCGCGGTGACGGTCATATTGCCCGAGGCGGCCAACACGGTATCCTCCCGGCCGATCAGAACGGCTCCCACCGGCACCTCGTTGGCGGCTGCCGACATTGCCGCCATCTCCAGGGCCAGCCGCATGCACTCGTTATCGGTCATTTTTCCGGCTGAAGCCGAAGGTGTAGGATTTCCCGCAATTGCGAAAGAGATGAAAAAGACAAAAGAACATTTCCCATATTTACTTTTACTGCATTCTTGTTTAATATTACAAAAAAGAAATTAAGTTAACGATATTGCAATTACGCTTTCCAGGACTTGCCATGACCCCACAAGCATATTCCCTGCTGGCCATGAACTGCTCCAACACCTGCCAGGAGAACCTGAACGAGGCGCTCTACGAACTGGCCGATATAGTTTTTATCAACAATCCAAAGTCGTTTAAACAGGAAATCAAGAAAAATCACTATGACGTGATTGTGATGGATGTCTCCCCCAATGAATCAACCGCCTTTGACCTGCTGAAACACACCCATGGTCAGCTGCCCTTCACCCCGATCATCCTGACCAGCACATCGGAAAAAGCGGAATTCATCGTGGAGGCGATCAAGCTGGGAGCCTATGATTTCGTCACCCGGCCCTTTTCAAGTGCAAGGATGCAGCTGGTGGTGCAGCGGGCCCTCAAGCAGAAGGAGCTGCAGCACGAAATCGATTACCTCCGGGGCAAGCAGGACATCATCT
>CBFCZJ010000642.1:0-1553 GCA_965602445.1 uncultured Desulfobacterales bacterium
CCGGTCAAACGAAACGGAAAAGCGGCGATCGAAGGCGGCCGTATCGATGCCGTCGGCCGTGCGAAGGGCCAGGAAAAGCGTCTCGGTCATCGATTGCGCTTCGGTCAGCACTTCTGTTTCCTTCACCGGTCTTTTTCCGCCTTCGATCGTCTTCAGATAGATGTCCGGATCGTCGACGTTCCACCACCGGGTGGGCGGCTCGTTTAAAAAGGAATGGGCCGACGGACCGAGCCCGAGCGTCGGGGCAAGGGTCCAGTATTTCCGGTTGTGCCTGGAGCGGAGCCGGGCCGACCGGGCAAAGTTGGAGATCTCGTAGTGAAGATATCCGCTGGCGCGCAAAAATTCGGATGTTTCCAAAAACAGCGCAGCCACGGTGTCTTCCGGACAAGGTTCAACCCGGCCGGCGGCCAGGTCTTCAAACAGGGGAGTCCCCTTTTCGAAGGTGAGCATGTAGCACGACAGGTGCTCCGGGAAAAAGGAAAGCGCTTTTGTAAGGTCTTCGATCCAGGCCCTTTCCGTCTGACCGGGCAGGCCGTAGATCAAGTCGAGTCCGATGTCGGCAAAGCCCGCGTTTCGGGCAAGGCGGATGCTGTTTTCAGCTTCTCTTGCCGTGTGGATTCGGCCGAGAAACCGGAGATGGTCGTCGCGAAAAGATTGTACCCCGATGTTGATCCGGTTGGCCCCCGCCTGCCGGAGGCTTTCCAGCCGTCCTTTCGAGACGGTGCCGGGGTTTGCCTCCACCGTGACCTCGGGGCCATCGGTAAAGGAAAAAACCGAACCAGCCTTTTCAAGAATCCTGACAAGAAGACGGTCCTCCATGGCCGTAGGAGTGCCGCCGCCGATGTAAAGGGTGTCAAAGATCGGAAACGCTTCTTCGGCCATCTCCATCTCCCGGCAGACGGCATCGGTGTATTCCTGCTGAAGCGACAGGTGCTCTGTAGAGACAAAATCGCAGTACCGGCATTTGCGGAGGCAAAATGGGATGTGGATATAGAGACCGGCATGCTGGATGCTGGATGCTGGAAGCTGGATGCTTGTTTCTTCGTGAAAAACTTTGCTGTTTTCTTTCCCCATGGCGATGCGTCGCTGCTGTGAGAGACGGGCAGTTATTATTCCGAGGTCCTGGCCCCTGTTTTCCCCAAGAATCTGACTGTATGGGGGATGGTTGGAAAAGTAAAGAAGCGGCGGATTTGCAGGTTCCTATGGGAACAACCCTGTGTAAAATCAGCGGCGAAGCCGATCTAATAAAAGCGCGGCGAACGTGGTGGCACTTCTCTGAGTTCAATGCTATGGCTTTGAACAGAATCAAACTTTTCGACCCAATCAAGGAGCGCTTTTATCATGAAGGCCCACTGTGCCAAATGCCGTATTCCCAAAGCGGAACGAATTTGCCAGGTCAAAGAAGGCGGCCGCCATCCCGAGTTCTGCCCCACGGTTCATTACAAGGAGCTTGCCCAAGAGGTGACCGAGGTCTACCGCCAACCGGAGTATGCCGAGTTTGCCCGCCTCGCCTCGATCCAGGAGGCCGAATGCTATGCCAACCGGGCGCCGGG
>CBFCZJ010000643.1:0-1553 GCA_965602445.1 uncultured Desulfobacterales bacterium
CCCCCCCCTTGACCAGCTTCCCGAAGAGAATTTCATCCGCCAGCCGGTCCTTGATCTTTTTCTGGATCACGCGCGCCAGGGGACGGGCGCCGTAGTTGGGGTCGTATCCTTCACGGGCCAGCCAATTGCGGACCGCGTCCGAGATGTTGATGTAGATTTTTTTGCCGGCCATCTGATCGTTGAGTTCAATGATGAACTTGTCCACGATCTGCTCCATGATCTCAACCGTGAGCGCATGAAAAAGAATCGTGCCGTCAAGCCGATTGCGAAACTCCGGGCTGAAAAAACGTTCAATCGCTTTCTGCCCCTTGGCTTGGGTATCCTTGGTTTTATCCCCGAAACCAATGGTTTGGTTGCCCATTTCACGTGTACCGGCGTTGGACGTCATGATGAGAATGACATTGCGGAAATCCGCTTTCTTCCCATTGTTGTCGGTCAGGGTGGCATGGTCCATCACCTGCAGCAGGATGTTGTAGACATCCGGGTGCGCTTTTTCAATTTCGTCCATCAGGAGGATACTGTGGGGGTGTTTGCGGATGCCGTCGGTCAGCAAGCCTCCCTGGTCGAATCCGACGTAGCCCGGGGGTGCACCGATCAACCGTGCAACCGCGTGTTTTTCCATGTACTCGCTCATGTCGAATCGCAGAAATTCGACCCCCAACAGGCGTGAGAGCTGCAAGGCCACCTCGGTTTTACCAACCCCGGTGGGTCCGGTGAACAGGAACGATCCCACCGGTTTGCCCGGTGTTCCCAATCCAGCCCGCGACCGTTTGATGGAGGTCGCCAGCGAGGCAATCGCCTCATCCTGCCCGAAGACGACCTGCTTCAAATGCGACGCCAGCTTTTCCAGCTTCACCTTGTCGGAGGTCGACACGCTCTGGGGCGGTATCTTGGCCATCTTGGCCACGATTTTTTCGATGTCGGCCGGATTGATCTTGGTTCGACGGGAGGACCCGGCCAGACGCACGAAGGCCCCGGCCTCATCGATCACGTCGATGGCTTTGTCCGGCAAGAACCGATCGTTCACATATTTGGCCGACAGCTCAGCCGCTGCTTTGAGCGCCGTGTCTGTGTAACTGATGCCGTGATGGTCTTCATAACGGCTTTTGAGGCCCTTCAATATTTTGACCGTTTGGGGCACCGACGGTTCCGCAATTTCAATTTTTTCGAACCGTCGCGAAAGGGCGCGATCCTTTTCAAAATGGTTTTTGTACTCTTCATAGGTGCTTGACCCGATGCAGCGCAATTCCCCGGATGTCAGCACCGGCTTCAGAATATTGGAGGCGTCCATGGAGCCCCCACTGGTGGCGCCGGCACCGACGATCGTATGGATTTCATCGATGAACAAGACCGCGTCGGGCCGTTTTTTGAGTTCGTTGATGACCCCTTTGAGACGCTTTTCGAAATCTCCTCGATATTTGGTCCCCGCTAACAGCCCTCCCAGGTCAAGGGCATAGATCCGCACATCACGCAGCAGGTCGGGCACCTCACCCGCCTGGATCCGCTGGGCCAGCCCCTCGGCAATGGCGGTTTTACCCCCACCGGGATCACCA
>CBFCZJ010000644.1:0-1537 GCA_965602445.1 uncultured Desulfobacterales bacterium
TCAATGGCGTCTTCCACCCGTCGGCAGACCACCTCTTCGACCTCTTGAGCGGTGGCCCCCGGATAGCCGACGCGAATCTCAACCTCTGTGGGGGCAAAATCGGGCTGGGTTTCCCGCAAGATACGCGGGGTGGTCATAGCGCCGGCAACAAGAAATGCGATCATCAGCAAGTTGGCCGCAGTGGGATGTCCGGTAAAAAAGCGGATCATGGTTTCGCCTGTTTCCCCTGGCTCAAGTTCAGCAGATGTTGTTTCAAATCATCATCCGCAACGGGTGAGACCTTCATGCCGATGATGGCCGGAGAGGGATCGGACACCACCACCATTTCTCCACCGGACAAGCCGGACTTGACGACAACAAATTCCGACTGGGCAAAATCAAGCACCGCCGGCCTCTTTTCCAGGCGCCGTTTCGAATCAACAATAAAAAGGCTGTTTTCGTGAATGGCGGATCGCGGGACAATCACGCTTTTAGGCCGTGCAGGGGCATGAAGATCTACCCGGCAAAACATGCCGGCAGCTAAAGGCGGACGCACGCCAGGCAAGGCTTTTTCATAGGGGCGATCAACGGCGGCGACCACCCTCATCTCTTGGGTGGTTGCGTCCACGGTCTCTCGGAGTCGATCGATTCGGGCTTCCCATTGAGCCGACCAGCCTCCGCTTTGCAGGCTGACCAGGACGCGGACATCTTTGAAAAGCTGCTCGAATACACCCGTGTTCAGGGCCGGCTGAAATCTGGCGCGCATCTTTTCACCGAGCAGGTTGCGCAGTTCTTCGATCCGGAACCGGGCCTCGACCTCGGTGACGGCTGTGCCGTGGGCGTTGAAAAGCGGCTGGCCTGCCCGGACAAACTGTCCGGCTTCGATCTGCACATCACCCAGGCGGCAATCGTACGGCGATGTAATGACGGTTTTGCTCAGATCGACTCTCGCCTGCTTGAGGCCGGCCCGATGAACGTCAAGGGCCGCGGCCAATGCTTTTTTTCTCGAAGGAATCAAGGAGAGCGTGTTTTCCAGTTGCTGCACGCTTCGTCTCTGCTGAAGAAAGGATCTCTCTTCGCGATCTACCGCATCCTGCGCGATGGAGTTTCGTTTCAACGCCGCACGCATGCGCTCAAGGGACTTTCGCGCCAGCTCAAGGGACCGCCTTTCAACTTCAAGCAAATTGCGGGTATTGGTTTCTTCTTCGGCCAGCTCCTGTATTTTTGCCAGGGTCTCTTCGATGCCAGCCTCGAGCCGGGCCACCGTCAGCTCGTATTCGGTGGGATCGATTCGGATCAGTTCCGTGTTTTGCGGAATCAATTCTCCGGATTTCAATGCCGGGTGGGTAGACAAAACGGCCCCCTTTACCTCTGAGACCGCCTCCCACACTCTCGCCGGTTGGGCAATGCCGTAGCCGACAACTCGAGGAATCAGATTCACGGAGGGCGCCTCGATGACCCGAAGTGTCCTTATTGACTCTTCTCCTTGTTTTCTTGCAGGACCGGGCTTATGCGCCACTAAATATGCAACCACAAGAATTGCCGCTGCAATTGGCAG
>CBFCZJ010000645.1:0-1533 GCA_965602445.1 uncultured Desulfobacterales bacterium
TGATCAGTTCGATATCAAAGCCGGTGTTGGTGCCGTCCCGGTCGATGCAGTTGAGCAGAATCTCTCCTGCACCGAGGCTTTCGCACACTCGGGCCAGGGTCACCGCATCGATTCGGCTCCCTTCCCGCCCGCCCTTGACCGTGCACTGGTACCAGCAGAAGCGCTCGCCGGAGGGGCCGGGGATCTCGGTTTCGATGACATGGTGGGGAACCGCATCCGGCGCGGAAACATAGACCCGCCTCGGGTCGATGGAGATCACCACCGCCTGATTTCCGTAGACCCGGGAGATTTCCTCGATGGCGCTGCCGCCGTCTGAAGATCCGGTGTCCAGAACCGACTGGGCGATACTCACGGCATCGCTGCCGATGGAGACCTTGTCCGCTCCGGATCGGAAGTATTCGGCCGCCACTTCCAGGGCCGAATACCGGCGCCCGTTCTTGTCGGTGTAGTTCCGGATGCCGCCGCCGATGGTCAGGGGAACGAAGACGTTTTTCGATGTCTGTCGCAGCACCTCGAGCATCGGCATGTCTTCCAGGGGAAAATCACGGAAGCCGGTGATGTTCAAAAAGGTGATTTCGTCGGCCCCTTCCTGGTAGTAGCGCCGGGCCAGTTCCACCGGCTTTCCGAGGTTTCGGACGGCGCCCTTTTCCCGAACATCGTAGCGGTCGCCCTTGGTGACCACCAGATCTCCATCGTCTGTGGCGCGGACGTCCAAGCAGGCGACAATTCGTTTGGCCAGCGTTGTGTTTCGAGGCCCGGAAGCGGGAGCCACGGCCGGATGCCCGGCTTCGATAAAGTTTTTCAGCAAGCAAATGCCGGGATCACCGCTTTTTTCCGGGTGAAACTGGGTGGCCACAAGACTGCCGACCTGAACGGCGCTGACGAATTCGATTCCGTAGTCGGTGGTGGTGAGCACCACGGAAGGATCTTCCGGAGCCACGTAATAGGAGTGCACGAAATAGAATTTTTCCCTGCCGGAAAGACCGTCGAACACCTCGGCGGGCTTGTGGAATCGAAGGCCGTTCCAGCCGATGTGGGGAACGGAAAAATCGATGTCAAACCGGCGCACCTTGCCGGAGAAGATGCCCAGCCCCCGAACCCCCGGCGCTTCTTCGCTTTCTTCGAACAGGGCCTGAAGGCCGAGGCAGATGCCGAAAAAAGGGCGACCGGAGCGGATATAGGCCTTGAGCGGTGCCACGTAGCCTTTCATGGCCAGGATTTCCATCATGTTCCCGAAGGCCCCGACGCCCGGAAAAACGAGCTTTTCAGCGGAAACGATATCCTCGGGGCGCGACACCGGCCGAACGGTTTGCCCCAGGCTTTCGATGGCGTTGACGACGCTGCGGACATTTCCTGCGCCGTAGTCGAGCAAAGTAATCATGGTCCCATCCAGATGAAAATCGCTGGCGCGATTTGATAACGTTTCGCATTTTACGAAACGCATAGAGGGAATAAGTAAAGATCCGGGCCCGGAGGATCCGGCTTTGGGTTAAGCCCGGAGGGCATGAATCCCTGTAGTTGTCTTAAATCCGA
>CBFCZJ010000646.1:0-1514 GCA_965602445.1 uncultured Desulfobacterales bacterium
ATTTCATTCATGCCCTTGCCCGCCTGACTGACCGTGCTCCTGGTCTTCGCCATCAGAGAATCGGCTTCCTGAGCGTTATCCGCGTTGGCCTTGGTCACCGACGACATTTCCTCCATGGACGAGCTGGTTTCTTCCAGGGAAGCCGCCTTGATTCGTTTCAGACTCCCGAAGTGTTTGAGGAGAGCGTTCCTTCGCTTCTTTCCGATGCCGGGGATCTCTTCCAGTCTGGACCGGCGATACGTCATCATGCGGCGTTTCCTTTGGTATCCCACGACGTAGCGGTGAGCTTCATCTCGGATTCTTTCCAGAAAAAGGAGCACTTCGGGGCTCTTGCGAAGGTCGACGGGGTTCTTTCGGCCCGGCTTGTAGATCTTGTCTTCTGTTTCGCCCTTCAGCTGTTCCCTTTTGGCGATGCCGATCACATCGAAGGAACCGTGACGGCCCAATCTATCGAGGACTTTGCAAGCGACATTCAACTGACCTTTACCCCCGTCCACAATCAGTAAATCGGGTAGGGGCGATGACACAAGGGAGGGCGCATATCGTCGGGACAACACCTCCGTAAGCATTCCATAGTCATCGCCGCAAAGCGATGTTCGGGTTCGGTACTTTCGATATTCCTGCGGCACCGGTTTTGCGGCCTCGAACACCACCATTGCCCCGACACCCTCCCGTCCCGCCATATGGGACAGATCGAAGCACTCGATGCGCACGGGACGACGGCTCAAGGAGAGTTTCTTCCGGGTCCGGTCGAGCAGCGCCTGATCATTTCCCACAGCCTCCAGGCGAGCTTTCTGCGCTGTTTCTGCGTTCCGGACCGCCATCTCAAGCAGCTTGGCCTTTTCACCCCGCCGGGGGACCAGGAGGTATACCTTTTCGCCTTTGAGTTCCTGCAACCATTCTTCAGCCAGCGACCTGTCGTCAGGTGCGACGGGCAGCAAGATCTCCTTGGGTATGGTGGGGGCGTTTTCATAGTACTGCTTGATAAACGACGATACGACTTCACCGTTTCCGGCCAGGGTCTTGGGCAAATGAAAAGCGCGGTTGCCGAGCAAGAATCCCCCCCGGACCAGGAGAATCATGATTTCCACATCATCTCCCTGGCGGGCGACGCCGATGACGTCTCTGTCCCTGAAATCCGCGGTGGCGACCACCTGTTTTTCGAGTGTCTTTTCCAGAGCAAACAGCTGATCCCGATATATCATGGCCGCCTCGAAATCCTGCCTTGAGGCGGCTTTTTCCATTTTGTCGCGGACCTGCCTGACCAGATGAGGGGTTCGCCCCTTCAGGAAAAGCACCACCTCATTAACAATGGCGGCGTAGGCCGTGGGAGGGACGGATCGGCTGCACGGGGCCAGGCATAGACCGATCTGGTAGTTCAGGCAGGGCCGGTGTCTCGGCTTCGGGGTTTTTGTCCGACATTTTCGAAGCTTGAAGGTTTTATGAACCAGCCGCAAGGTTTCCTTGACGGCCCCGGCCGAGGAAAATGGGCCGAAATAGAGGGCACCGTCCTT
>CBFCZJ010000647.1:0-1509 GCA_965602445.1 uncultured Desulfobacterales bacterium
CCCGGGGTCCATGACAAATCGTTCAAGATCAAGGCCTGGGATTTGAAGAAACTCTGCAGTCCGAAGATGATCTGAGCGGAAAAACGCCGCTCCGCTGGGAGGCTGGCA
Source organism: uncultured Desulfobacterales bacterium (assembly GCA_965602445.1). Taxonomy (GTDB): domain Bacteria; phylum Desulfobacterota; class Desulfobacteria; order Desulfobacterales; family CAFBRK01; genus JAIPEL01. Next base: position 109 of record CBFCZJ010000647.1, read on the forward strand.
TGCTGGGATGCCAGGAGGCGGAAAACCAGAGCAAATAGGTAAAAAATACTTGTCCCGTCTTCGAATAACGGCAACAAGGCGGTAGAAAAACCGCAGTAAATGCTACCGGTTAAATGTGCGGCTTTCTGCCTTCCAGCTTCCCAGCCTCCCAGCCGGTACCCATCGGCGAGTCCTCCGCCGCCTGCCGCCGTCCCGGCACGGCGCGGCTCAGTTCTTCGCCATCAGACTCGTGACCGCTCCCTCCAGGCCGTCCAGGGTCAATTCGAACATCGGAAAAATTTGCCGGATGACGGCGATGGTCCGGGTGTAGTCCCACATCCGGCTTGGCACCGGATTGAGCCACACGGCGTGGGGAAAGGTCTTGGCCAGGAACTGCAGCCGGTCGATGCTCGGCTTTCCGCTCCGTTCTTCCAGGTGGATGGACCCGTCTGTGGCCATCAGCTCGTAGGGCGCCATGGAGGCGTCTCCGACAATGATCCAACGGGTATCGGGGTCGAGGCGCACCATTTCGTCCAGTTTTTTCGGCTTGCGATACCGGGACGGATCCTCCCAGAGCTGGTCGTATATGGTGTTGTGGAAAAAGTAGGTTTTGATGTCTTTGAACTGGGCGCGGGCGTAGTCGAACAGGGTCTGGACCACCGGAATATAGGGGTCCATGGAATACCCGCCGTTGTCGATGGCCAGGATCAGCTTGAGCCGGTCTTTTAAGCTTCGATCGAAGACGATTTCGATCTCGCCGGCGTTTTTCATGGTCTGATAAATCGTCTCTTCGACGTTGAGCCGGTCCTTGGGCCCGGTGGGCCGCAGGTTGCGCAGCCGCTTCAAGGCCTCTCCGATGAGCGATTCGGTCAAGGGGCCGGTGCGGGAGTAGTCCTTGTAGCGCCGGTCCATGGCAACCTTGACCGCGGACTTGTTCCGGGAGACGCCCCCGACCCGCATCCCGCCGGGATGGTACCCGGAATGGCCCACCGGCGAGGTGCCGCCGGTGCCGATCCACCGGTTTCCGCCATGATGCTCGCCGTCCTGCTCCTTGAGTCGCTCCTTGAAATAATCGATCAGCTCTTCGGGGGTCAGATTTTTGAGCTTTTCGGCGTCGACACCCAGAATCCTGGCCATTTCCTCGGGTGCCTGCAGCCACTGGGAAAGCAGCGCCCGGGCAAACTCGTCGAGGTCGAAGCCTTCCGGATCGGGCAGATCGGCCCCTTCAAAATGGTGGGCAAAGACGCGGTCATACAGGTCAAAGTAACGCTCGCTTTTTACCAGGACAGCCCGGGCCGATGTGTAGAAATCTTCCAGGGAGTTGATCAGCCCCATGCTCAACGCCTTTTGCAGCGTCAGAAAGTTGGTCGGGCTGACCGGAATTCCCACGTCCCGCAGCTTGTAGAAGAATTGGATGAACAT
>CBFCZJ010000648.1:0-1500 GCA_965602445.1 uncultured Desulfobacterales bacterium
TGATCATGATCACCTTTGTCATGCTGTTGATCATTTCCAGAATCGGCGGCGGGATTTTGAAGGCCGCGTGGGGCCCGGGAGGCACATAATTGCGTCGAAAGTATATCCTCACTGGGCCGAACTGGCCACAACCCGTTCAACACTCGAATTGAAAGCGAGGCTGCCAAATCCGAAATACGAAGCACGAAGCACGAAACAAGCACGAATGATCAAAACTTGAAACGACAACGAAGCATGGAATTCTTTACCTTTTTAAACGAGCACCGGTCCTTTTGCGATGTTTTGGACATTCGGTCATTTGAATTTTGAATTTGTTTCGAATTTCGATATTCGGATTTCGGGTTTAAGCGATCAGCCGGTCCTTCTGCGGTTCCAAAACTCTCACGCCAGATGAATGCCCGGCATACCAAACGGAGAACTTTTCATGGCTTATATCGATATTCGGAATCTGTTCAAGACCTTCAAAAAGGTCGTGGCCGTCAACCACATCGACCTGGAGGTGCAGCAAGGAGAGATGTTGACGCTGCTCGGCCCCAGCGGATGCGGAAAGACCACCACTCTGCGGTGCATCGCCGGGCTGGAAAGGCCCGAGGGAGGAGACATCGTCATCGACGGCAGGCCGATGCTTTCAAAGGGGTTTGTGCCCCCGGCCGAACGGGGGATCGGCATGGTGTTTCAGAACTACGCGGTCTGGCCGCACATGCGGGTGTTCAACAACGTCGTCTACGGGATGAAGCTTCAGAAGATCGCCAAAGAAGAGATCCGTGATCGGGCGGAAAAGGTCCTGGGCCTGGTGGGGCTGGAGGGGCTGGAGGACCGGTATCCCGCCCAGTTGAGCGGCGGCCAGCAGCAGCGAGTGGCGCTTGCCCGGGCGCTGGTGAGAAATCCGAAAGTGCTCCTCTTGGATGAACCGCTCAGCAACCTGGATGCCAAGCTCAGAGAGAAGATGCGCTTTGAGATCAAGAGCCTGGTCAGGCGTATGGGGATTACCGCGGTCTATGTCACCCACGACCAGGCCGAAGCCATGGTGATTTCCGATCGAATCGCCGTGATGAACGCAGGAGACGTGGTGCAGGTCGGCACGGCGGAAGAAATCTATGACAAACCGTCCAGTCGATTCGTCGCCGATTTTATCGGCACCATGAATTTCATTCCCGGAACCATTGTCGAGGCGGTTTCGGGCACCGGTACCGTGCATGTGAAAACCGGCTTCACGGACCGGATGATTTGCACGTCGGTCGGTGATATCGACACGACGCCGGGAAAGGAAGTCTTTGCTTCGATCCGGCCCGAAGACGTGGAAGTGATTTTAGAGGCACTTCCGGACCGGGAAAACCAGTTCAAAGGCACTATCGCCCACAAGGCCTACCTGGGAAATTTTCTTTATTTCTTCGTCAACGTGGACGGCTCTGAGATCCGGGTGCAGGTACCCCATTACCTTCCCCATGAAGAAGGCCAGGAAATCCTTCTTTATTTCAAACCCGAAAAATGCATGATCCT